>NZ_RHFJ01000079.1:0-12657 GCF_003718675.1 Marichromatium sp. AB32 | reverse complement strand
CAGGCGTAGCGGGGTGTCCGCGGCGCGTTCGCCGCCCTCGGCCATCGGTACCCGCCCGGCGGCGAGCGCGAGCAGCGCGCCCTGGAGGACCAGGGCGAGGGTGCCGGCGAGCCACCAGGGCATCTCGGGCAAGCGCGGCGCGGGGGGAGTCATGCCCCGACCTCGCGGGTGGCCAGGGCGATGGCGGTGATCCCGGCGGCGCGACAGGCGTCCATCACCGCCACCAGGTCGGCGAGCGCGGCGGCGCCGGCGCCGGTGATGGTCACCTGGGTCCGCGGGCCCTTGTCGCGGAGCAGCGCGGTGAGCCGCTGGTGGTCGAGCGGCGCGCCGGCGACGCTGATCGCGCCGTTGCGGGCGAGCACGATCACCACGTCGGCGGGGTCGAGGCGGGAGGCCGTGGCGCTCGCCGGGAGCTGGCCGTCGAGCCCGCGCGCGGGGAGGGTCTCGAGGGTGGCGAGGATGAAGAAGGCGAGCAGGAAGAAGATGATGTCGATCATCGCCACCACCTCGATGCGCGCGCGCCGGCGGGGGGGATAGGCCATCAGCCCGCCCCCGCGCCGCATGCGGCGCCGGCGAAGCGGTTGACCAGCATCACCTTGATGACCTCGAGCTGGTGCCCGGCGCGGCGCGCGCGCTCGCCGAGGGCGTTGAAGGCGACCAGCCCGAGCACCGCGATCAGCAGCCCGGCGGCGGTGGCGACCAGCGCCTCGGCGACCCCGCCGGTGACCGCCTGGGCGCGCCCGCTGGCCTCGCCGCCGAGCGCGGCGAAGGCGTGGAACATGCCGACGATGGTGCCGAGCAGGCCGAGCAGGGGGGCCAGGGTGACGGCGGTGTCGAGCACCCACAGGCGCCGATCGAGCTGTGGCTGGATGGCGAGGATGTGCTCGTCGAGCCGGGCGGCGAGGGCGCCGGCGGGCGCCGCCGTCTCCGGCGGCGTCAGCGCGCAGCGCAGCAGCGCGGCGTGGACGGCGTGGGGGCGGGCCTCGAGCAGCCCGGCGAGCCCGCCGCGATCGGCCGCGTCGAGCCCGGCGAGTGCGCGGGCGAGGCGCTCGCCGCGCCGATCGAGGCTGCGCAACGCCCAGCCGCGCTCCAGGCTCACCGCCAGGGTGAGGGTGAGCAGCAGCGCCAGCGGGTAGAGCAGGCCGCCGGTGTGCGCGGCGAGGCGCGCGAGGGTATCGAGCGATGGCATGGTCGGTCTCCGTCGCCTCAGCGCGCCAACTGGCGCACCTCGATGTGGTCGAGCCAGCGCACGTGGCGCGCGCCGGTCTGCTGGTCGGCGCTGGAGATCAGCGCGATGCGCCCCTCGGTGTCGTCGAGCGGTTGGCCGTCGTGTCGGAAGTACACCAGCACCTGCTCTCCGATCGGGGTGTTGAACAGCTCGCCCCAGGAGAACACCACCTGATAGCCGTCGCTGGCCCCGGCGGTGACGGCGAGGGTGCGCAGCCCGCGCGGGGTGTCGACCTTGGGGTGGGCGCGCGCGACCAGGTCGCGCAGCAGCACCCCCTCGAGGTGGTGCTTGTCGGCGATGTGCGCGCCGGTGTGGCAGATCACCGGCACCCGCTCGATGCGGTGCAGCGGCAGCTTGGCGAGGTCGGCGACGGTGAGCTGCTGTGGCTGCTCGACCGCGCCGTCGATCGCCAGACGGTGCGAGACGAATGGGTTGACGGCCTGCGCCGGGGCGGCGGCGAGGGCGAGCAGCAGGGCGATGAGACGGGGTGATGGGCGCATGGGGGAGTCCTCCGTGGGCGTTGGGGTCAGAATCGGTAGTTGGCCTCGACGAACCAGGTGCGCCCGGCGGCGGGGTAGCCGGCGCTCGGCGCGTAGTTGCTGTCGGCGAGGTTGCGCACCCCGGCGGCTAGCGTCACCGCGCTGGCGGGGTGCATGGCGAGCTTGAGGTCGAGGGTGGTGAAGGCGTCGAGGCGCTCGCTGTCGGAGCTCCAGCGCGCGCCTTCGTGACGCAGATAGAGCAGCGTCTCCCAGCGCTCGGCGGGGATGAAGCGGGCGTGGGCGGTGAGCTTGTGCGAGGGCACCCCGGTGAGGCGCCGGTCGGGGTCGCTGCGGTTGTCGCGGTCGATCAGGGTGAGGTGGGCGCCGAGCTGCCAGCGCGCGCCGAGGTCGGCGTTGGCGCCGAACTCCATCCCGAACACCTGGACCTCGCCGACGTTCTGCATCTGGTAGCGGTCGGGCTCGACGTCGTCGACGCGCTGGATCAGGTCGGTGATGCTGCTGGCGAACAGCGCCGCCTCGAGTTCGAGCCCCGGGCGCGGGCTGCCGCGATAGCCGAGTTCGTAGTTGAGGGCGTGCTCGGTGCGCAGGTCGGGGTTGGGGATGGCGGTGTCGAGGCGCAGCGAATAGCGGTCCTTGAGCGTGGGGAAGCGGCTCTTGCGCGCCACGGTGGCATAGAGCAGGTCGTCGCCGTCGGCGTCGAGCGACCAGAACAGCCCGGCCTGGGCGTCGGTGGCCGATTGCGCGTCGGGCAGCGCGACCGGGTCGCTGATCTTGTCGACGCGCAGCGGGCGCATGCGGTGGTGGGCGAGGCCGAGGGCGAGACGCAGCCGTGGGCCGAGGGTGATGCTGTCCTCGAGGCTGATCGAGTTCAGCGCGTCCTCGAAGGCCTCGGTGCGCTCGATGGTGTCGTCGGCGTGGTGGCGCTGGTGCTTGTGGTGCAGCGCCAGTTGCAATTGGTGGTGGTCGAGACGGGTGCTCTCGAGGGTGATGCTGCCGCCGAACACCCGGTCGTCGTAGATGCTGCGCCCGCTCGGGCCGAGGCTGCCGCGCCCGGAGGTCTTGCGGGTGGTGTAGCTGGCGTCGGTGTAGGCGTCGACGGCGTTGTCGTAGTCGTCGAGATAGAGGCGCAGGCGCAGCCGTTCGTGCTCGCCGAGCGCGGTGCGCGAGAGGAAGTAGACCCCCTCCTTGTCCCAATAGGGCCAGCGCCAGTAGCGCGCCGAGCGCGCGTCGGTCGACGGCGGTTGTCCCTTGGTGGCGTGCTGGCGGTAGTAGCTGATGGCGTACTCGTCGTCGCCCCGGGGCGTCCAGCCGAGCTTGAGCGAGAGGTGCGCGTCGCGCTGATCCGAGTTGTCGCGTCGTCCGCCGTCCTCGGTGGCGGTCGGCTGGAAGTCGTCGGAGAGCGGGAAGCCGTCGCTGTCGCGCCAACTCGCGCCGAACTGCAGGTACCACTGGCCCTGGTTGGTGCCGAGGTTGAGCGTGCCGGTACGGGTGTGGTCGGCGGCGAGACCGACGGAGAGATCGCCCTCGAGCGCCCGCTCGGGGCGGCGCGAGACCAGGTTGATGGCGCCGCCGAGGGTGTTGGCGCCATAGGCCATGGCGCTGAAGCCCTTGGCGACCTGGATTGCCGAGAGATCGGTGGTGGTGAAACGGCCGAGATCGAGATAGCCGTCATAGGGGACGGAGACCGGGATGCCGTCGATGAAGATCGGCACCTGACGGGCGTCGAAGCCGCGCAGGTCGAGGGTCTGCTCGTTGCGGCTGTTGGTCGTGATGGTCACCCCCGAGAGCAGGTCGAGGGCCTCGCCGAGGGTGTCGCGGTCGAAGCGGCGCAGGGTCTCGCTGGTCAGCACCGAGGCGACCTGGCCGCTGTCGAGCGCGCCAAGCGCCGGGGTCGGCGCGCTCACCGTGATGGTGCCCAGGGTGTAGACCTGCTCGGCGGGGGTGGCCTGGACGCCGAGGCCGAGGCCCAGCAGTCCGCCCAGGGAGAGGCGTTGCGTCCACGCGTTCACTGTCGTTCCTCCGGTCGGGGCGCCGGGGCGCCCGGGGATCAGGGCCGGGGAGGGTCGCTATATTCGTTTCGATATAACGCTAGACGTGGCCACCCCTCGGCTGCGGTCGTCGTGCGAGGGGCTTGAAGCAGGATCGGTGCCAACCATCGGGCATCGGCGGTCGATGAGGTGCTATCGCATTGTCTGGTAGGGGTTTTTGGGTGAGCGACAGGCGGCGTCGCGGCGCTCGACGAGGGAGCGTTATGTCGTTTTGTATACAACGCGCCGCACGCTGAGGGGCGTCGCGCGTGCGGCATGCCCCGGAATGGGGCGCGGATCGGGGGTGCCCGGACGGGAACGGGGACCGTGCCGGGCGGGGCGGGGCGGCTCAGCGCCCGGCGTGCTCGTCCGGGGCCGGTGGCAGCACCGGCGCCAGACCCCGGCTGCGGCGCAGCCAGTTGATCGCGCCGAGCAGCTGGGGGTTGGCCGCGAGACGGCGCTCGAGCCGATACTTGCCGGGGAAGTCGAGGAGGATCAGCCCCATCAGCATGGTCAGCAACCCCTGGCCCGGCAGCACCAGCATCAGCAGGCCGCAGAGCAGCAGCAACGCGCCGCTGAGGTTCTTGACCAGGCGCAGCACGGCGTGGACCAGCGGGTGATGACGGCGCAGCCGGTCGGGGCGGTGCGCCGGGGCGGCGAAGTAATCGACCGGGATCAGCGCCACCAGGAAGGGCAGCGAGAGCAGCGAGAGCAGGAACACGGCGACGGACAGGCCGGCGACCCAGGCGCTCAGCGCCTGGTGGACCTCCACCCAGTGCAGTGCGGTTTCGATCATGGTGACAGGGATCCTGAACAGGCGCCGGACGCCGGGCGCGACGGCCCGGCGCGCGGCCTCAGCCGGCGGCGTGCAGCTCGGCGGCCTGGAGGGTGTTCTCGAGCAGGCTGGCGATGGTCATCGGACCGACCCCGCCGGGCACCGGGGTGATCCAGGCGGCGCGCTCGGCGCAACCGGCGAAGTCGACGTCGCCGACCAGCTTGCCCTCATCGGTGCGGTTGATGCCGACATCGATCACCGTCGCCCCCGCCTTGATCCACTCCCCCGGCACGAAGCCCGGCCGACCGACGGCGGCGACCACGATATCGGCCCCGCGCACCTTCTCGGCGAGGTCCTTGGTGCGGCTGTGACAGATGGTCACGGTGCAGCGCGCGGCGAGCAGCTCCAGGGCCATCGGCCGACCGACGATGTTCGACTGGCCGATCACCACCGCGTCGAGCCCGGCGAGCGACTGGCCGGTGCGCGCGAGCATGGTCATCACCCCCTTGGGCGTGCACGGGCGCAGCAGCGGCATGCGCAGCACCAGGCGACCGACGTTATAGGGATGGAAGCCGTCGACGTCCTTGGTCGGCAGAATGCGCTCGGTCACCAGCGCCTCGTCGATCTGCTCGGGCAGCGGCAGCTGTACCAGGATGCCGTCGATGGTCGCATCGGCGTTGAGCCGGTCGATCAGCGCCAGCAACTCGTCCTGGGTGGTCGAGGCCGGCAGCTCGTGCAGCTCGGAGCGGAAGCCGACCTCGGCGCAGGCCTTGCGCTTGTTGCGGACATAGACCTGGGAGGCGGGGTTCTCGCCGACCAGCACCACCGCCAGGCCGGGGGCGCGCTGGCCGGCGGCGAGCAGGGCGTCGACCCGGGTCTTGATCTGCTGGCGGATGTCTGCGGCGATCGACTTGCCGTCGAGGAGTTGTGCGGTCATGGTCTTCCTAATGATACGGGGTCAATGGCGCATGATATCGTGCGCGACGGTGGCGATGGAATCCGTCGTCGGCGAATCGGACGATCATTGGTGCTTGACAGCGGGGAGGCGGCTGCGTAAATTAAGCGCTCTTCGATTTCGGGTCGAACTGATTCGATCGAAACCGGGGTATAGCGCAGTCTGGTAGCGCGCCTGCTTTGGGAGCAGGATGTCGGGGGTTCGAATCCCTCTACCCCGACCAAGGTCAGCCGCCAGGTCGCGAGCACGGATAGATGTCCTGCCCGCCGCTGCGCCGCCACGAGCGCCCGTAGCTCAGTCGGATAGAGCAACGGCCTTCTAAGCCGTGGGTCGCAGGTTCGAATCCTGCCGGGCGTGCCAATCGCAAGCCACGGCAACGAAGATCGGGCTTGGCGAAAAAAAGAGCTTGCATCTCTCCAAGGATTGGGTATAATGCACAGCTCATCGCATCGGCGATATCGACGAATGCGAAGTAGCTATGGTGGACGTAGCTCAGTTGGTAGAGCGCAGGATTGTGATTCCTGTGGTCGTGGGTTCGATCCCCATCGTCCACCCCAAAATTGAAAGAGTACGTAAGTTGACAAGGCAGCAAAAGTCCTTTAAGCTTGACGGCTCTAGAAAAACGGGCCGTTAGCTCAGCTGGTAGAGCAGTGGACTCTTAATCCATTGGTCCTAGGTTCGAATCCTAGACGGCCCACCAAATACGAGAAAGGCTCTCCGTTCGCGGAGGGCCTTTTTTATTGCTTGCGATTTCCAGTCGCCAGTCGCTTGGCCGACCTTGCTCGGAATGGTGCAGCGGACGGCGCCGGGCATGGGCCATGTCGAGGGCACGGATGACCAGCTCGGCGTTCATGCGTGCACGCATCGACCAGCCGAGAGCCCTCCAGTCGATGCTCGGTGCCGAGTTCGCCGCGCTCGAGGTCATCGGCAAGGTGCTGCTCGACCCGACCAAGACCGGCGCGGGCCGCTCCAGGTACTTCCGCGTGCAGATGGTCTGATGCGCCTCACCCGGCTCGACAGCGGTGCCTGGGTCGACCTCCCGGACGATCTCTACTGGGAGGACGAGCACGCCCGCACCGGCGTGCGCCAGAGCATCACCCCCAGCCTCGGCGGCGCGGCCCTGGTGCAGGTCGCCACCCTGCAGTATCGCGCCCTCACCCTCCGCCCCTGGGCCGAGGACGCCGCCTGGATCGACCGCGACCGGCTCGACACCCTCAGCGCCTGGGCCGCGCTCCCCGAGCTGGCGATGACCCTCGAACGCCACGGCCACAGCCACCAGGTCGGCTGGCGCTACGATAGTGACGGACGCGCCATCCTTGCCGAGCCTGTGCTCTATGCCGCGGATCAGACGCCCTATTGGCGGGTGAGCTTGATGTTGGTGGCGGTGTAGATCCACACTCCCGCTCGGGTCAATCGCAAGGGAGGTGAATCATGCACGGGACAGCAATGACCTTGGCCGTCGTCGCCACGCTCTGGGGCGTGGCGGGATGGGCGGGCGTCTACAAGTGCACGGACCCCGACACTGGGGCGGTGACGTTTTCGCAGGTGAGGTGCGCGGCGGATGCGGAAGAGCTGTCCGTGGGGAGGCCGATCGCCCCCGTCAGGCTGCCGCCAGCACGCACTGAAACGCCGGTTGCCCCAGTACCACCATCGCCTGAGAAGGTCTTCCTGGATGCCTGGATCAGGGATAGGAAAGCGCATGGAATCGAAGAGATGCGCTCGGCCTCGGCCGATGAGGTGGAGCGGTGTCTCTCCATGATCAAAGCTAAATCGATGTACTACGATCCGGGTAGCGTGAAAGTGGAGGATGACCCTCAGTTCTTGAGGCTGGGGAACGATCGGTTCTACATCTCCCTCCTGGTGAATGCCAAGAACCGCTATGGCGGCTATGTCGGGGCGAAGCTGAAGGCCTGCTACTATTCGGCCGATGGCGATCTCGACCAGATTCTCTAGCGTGCCGTCTCGCGCCGCCTCGGCGTCGTCTCGCGGGGATTGTCACAGCCGGTCGGCTGCGCGCAGGGACTGCCTCCAAACACTTGTGATGTCTCGCCCTCCGGCCCCTTCCCTGCTCGGCGCGAGCGTGCCGCGACACGCTCGGGCGTCGATCCGTCGGCGCTGCGGCGACGGACGCGCCCGCCCCGCATGAAACCGTGCGCTATATATTGTCGAGTGGAGGCCTGGCCTGGCCGATGACCGTGCTGTGCGCGTGGCCGGGCGGGTCTCTCGGGTGGCACAACCGATGATTTGCAAAGGAGCGCGGGCATGGGCGATACACTCGACGATAGCGAATGGCGGCGTTGCCGTGCGTGCCAGTGTCAGACGATGGTCGCGAGAGACGCGTCGACCTGGGTCTGTCGCAACTGTGGGGTGGAGAACGGCGGGCATCCGGGCCACCGCCCCCAGACGGCCCGTTCCGGGCAGAGCCCTCGTCGCGTGCGGCACAGCGCGGCACGCGTGCGGGCGAAGCGCGACGCCCCCCGTCGCGCCAGGGGCGGCGGGGGCGGCACGCTGTCCGTCGGCAAGGTCTTTGACATGGCCGTCCGAGGGGTGCTGATCCTTCTGGTCGGTCTGCTCGTCGTCACGCTGATCGGGCTGACGGCCGTGGAATCCGTCTCCTGGGCCGCGCTGCTCAACCTGGGCGCCATGGTGTTCGCGCTCGTCCTGTACTTCCTCCCCGCTCTGGTCGCGCAAGAGCGACGTCACACCAAGGCCGTGGCCATCTTCGTGCTCGATCTGTTCCTCGGCTGGACCTTCCTCGGTTGGGTCGGGGCGCTGGTCTGGGCCTTCACCGAGGACAATCGCGATCGGGCGACCGAAGCCGGGGTGAACGATCCGGCCTCGACGGCGAGGGGCTGAACAATGGCACTGCTGATGCTGTGGGTCCTGTTCCCGGTCTTCAGCGGCGTGATCGCGAGTGCCCGCGGGCGGGACGTGTTGGGCTGGGGGTTGGTCGGGCTGCTGTTCGGGCCCTTCGGTCTGGTCGTCGGGTTGTTGCCGTCGCTCGCGCCCCGGCCCGGGCGGGGCGCGCTCGCGCCAAGGTCGATCGCCTGCAGCCAGTGCCGTGAGCCGATCGCCTTCGACGCCAGGCGCTGCAAGCACTGCGGCACGCGCTATCCCTACCTCCAGGAACCGGCCCGCTCACATGTCGCGCTGATCGCCGATCGCTATGCGGCGTCGCGCGCGCCGGCGGCGATCGCCGAGGAGATGAACCGCAAGGGCATGCACCCCGCCGATCGGCGCGCGCGCTGGGCGCCGGCGGACATCGAGGCCATCATCGAGCACCACGTGCGCTGAGCCGCGACCCGGTGCGGCGTCAGTCGGCGGCCTGACTTCGGTCCGCGCGAGAGAGCTACCCGGCGGTCGCCTGCAGCGCCTCGAGCAGCACCCGTCGCTCGGCGGCGTCGAGCAGCTGTTCGAGTGCGCCCAGGTCCTCGCGCGCACGCGCCTGCAGCCCGCTCGGGCTGCCCAACTCCGCAGTCAGCGCCTGCGCCAGCGCCGAGCCGCGCGCCGCCGCGCGCCCCAGCCAGGCGCTGCCCGCCGCCTCGTCGCGCGTGCCGCCCTCGCCGAGCACCAGATCGCGCCCCAGCCAACACATCGCATCGGCGTGTCCGGCGCGCGCGGCCTGCTGGAACCAGTCGCGCGCCTGGGGCGCGCGCGCGCGTTCGAGCAGCCACACGCCGAACTCGTACTGCGCGCCGGGGTCGCCCTGGTCGGCGGCGAGCGCCAGCGTCCGCTCCGGCTCGGTGAGCCTGGTGCCGGTCAGCGTCAGCAGCGCGCTCAACTCCACCCGGGTCTTGCCATCGTCACCGTCACGGATCGCCATCAGCCGTCTCTCCTGGATGTAGCGCTGCAGCGTGCGTCGGCTCAGTCCGGTGACGGCGCTCGCGGTGTTCAGACAGATCGATGGCATCTCCAGTGTTCTCCCGGTTGCTCGACGCTGGCCCGTCCGTGGTCGTGGTCCTAAAGGTTGGGGTTGGCGTGACACCGCCCAACGCGTCGCCGACCATCGCGCCGGCGAGTGGTCACTGTTTGATGGGCAAGGTTGGGTTGTTTGCGTGTGGTGGTCGGCACTCCCTGCCCGAGCCATCGCTCGCTGCGACGCCTCCTCGTCCCCCCGACCGGATTGAACCGCAAAGCGTCAAGGCGCGCAAAGGCGCGAGGGCGAGGATGAGACCCCTTCGGCGATCAGTTGCCAGGGGGGAGAACCGCAACGCCGCGAAGGACGCGAAGAGACAAGGCGGAAAAGCCGCCAGCTGCCAGCTGTCAGTCGCCGGTCGCCGGTCGCCGGGGCGATTGGACCGCAAGGTCGCGCAGCATGCCAAGAGGCGAGGGGAGCAGCCGCCGGCGGTCAGCCCCCCCCCGCAGCGGACGGTTGCGACCAGCTGTGGCGCGGGAGCCAGTCAACCGGTCTCCTCACGGGTGGCTGGCGACTGATCGCCGGGCACGCCGCGCTTTGCCCAGCCGACGCTTGGCGGTGTGCTTCGCGTCCTTCGTGCCTCGTGGTTCAACCCCGTCCCCCGTCACCGCCCACGCCCTCCGATCGGTCCCGCGCCCCCGTCCCCGGCCCGCGCCCACTGGCGGCTGGTGACTGGCGGCGCGGCTGTCACCCCCTTGGTGTGTCAGTCTGTGGACTGTCACCCCTGCTGGCCGGACACGGGCCTGTGGATTGTCGCGGGGGTTCGGGTGACAGCCACTGCCGCGCTCATTTCCTGAACGCAAAAACAAGGGCTTGCACAGCCCTCGCATGGTTGGCCCGGAACTTGATAACAGGGGCACCAGGACCGGCACCGCCATGTCGGCCCCGTCTCCCGACGAGACAGGCTCAGTTCATCCCAAACCGGAGAAGCATTCCATGACGAAGCAAAAACAGGCCGGCTTCACCCTGATCGAACTCATGATCGTGGTGGCCATCATCGGCATCCTGGCGGCGATCGCGCTGCCGGCGTATCAGGACTATATGGCCAAGGCCAAGATGTCCGAGGTCATTCTTGCGGCGAGTCAGTGTCGAACCACGGTTGCTGAGGTCTATCAGTCCGGTACTACCGCCAATGCACCAGCCGCAGGTGCCTGGGGGTGTGAATCGAGTTCTGGTACCCAATACGTTGCATCTGTGACGACTGGCGCGAATGGGGCGATTACCGTGACAGTTGCGAACGATAGTATCGACGCGGCGTTGAATGGTACTACGATCGTCTTGACTCCGACTACCGCTCCTGGTACTGCTGCAACAACCGCTGATATGCCGACTCAACTTTATGGGTTTGAGTGTGCAGGTGCAACTGGTAGTGGTACGGTTCCGGCAAAATACCTGCCTGGCTCTTGCCGTTCGACGCTCTGATCAGTTAGCGAGTAAATAAATGGGCAGCGGGCCTTAGTGGTTCGCTGTCTTTTTTTTGTGAGGCGGAGATGAACCTGATTTTAATACCTGTTGTTTCAAGTCTTTTGCTATTTTTTCTTGCGGTGACACTGTTTTCTTCAGGTTTTGTTTTTTGGATTAGCATTTTACTTGCTTTTTTTTCTTTGTTGTTAAGTCTTTTTTTCTATGTGTCTGACAGATTTACAGGTGAGGGCGTCAATCAGGCTGTGTTTTTTCATCTGTATAAAGGTTTTGAGGGGGTAGATGTTTTTTCTTTTAAGTTCGAGTTGATCGTTTTTTTCTCGTTTGTTTTTTTGTCTGTTGTTTTTTTTGTTTTTATCGTTAATTTCAGGTGTCGGCGTCCTGTTTTTTTGATTTCCACTTTTACGCAGCTTGTGATTTCATTTTCAGTTGCCTGCTTCGCGGTTTTTTTGCATCCTTCCATCATAGAAGCAAAAATGATTTTAAGTCAGTGGTGGTCGCCGAGAGATTTGATTGTTTTAAACCATGAGATGTCTTCTTTTGAAGATTTTGATGTTGCTGTTAGTGGTCGTCGTGATTTGGTTTTTGTTTATGCAGAGAGCTTGGAGAGGACTTTTTTTGAAGATTCCTTGTTTCCTGGCCTCATAAGCAAGATTGAGCAGCTAGAGGCTGGAGGTTTGTCTTTTGCTGGGATTCGGCAGGCTCCAATGACTGACTGGACTATTGCTGGAATGGTTTCGAGTCAGTGCGGAATCCCTCTTGCTACATACAAGTCTAATCGAAACGACTTTTCTGATGGCCTCAGGTTCGTTCCTGGTGCGACCTGTGTTGGTGATGTTTTGCGGTTTAATGGCTACCGTAATGTTTATGTCGGAGGCGCTAGTCTAGATTTTGCGGGCAAGGGTCGCTTCTACAAAGAGCATGGATTTGATGAAGTCTACGGGATGGAAGAGTTGCAGGCTGTGGCCGAAAAGCCTTTGGCTACTTCTAAGTGGGGTGTTTATGATGATCATGTTTTCGAATTTTCGCTAGAAAAATTTAAGGAGCTTGCCGATGAGAGTGAACATTTTTCTCTGTTTGTCCTGACGCTAGATACTCACCCTCCGAGCGGGCATGTTACTCCTGGTTGTGATGATGTTGTCTATGGAGTTGGCGAGTATCCAATTCTTAACGCAGTAAAATGCGCGGACTCAATGATTTATGACTTTGTGCTTTCAATCGAAAAAGAGGCGAAATCCAGGGGGCGAGACGTTTTGGTGGTTGTCGCTTCAGATCATTTGATGATGAGGAGCGATGCGTCTGGCTTCTTTGAGGGTAAAGATGAGGAAAGAGCAAATCTTTTTATAGTGCGTGGGGAGAATGTTCCTAGTGGGGTTGTCGAGCGCGAATCAACAACATTGGATATTTATCCGACATTGCTAAGCATGCTCGGTTGGAATGTTGACTCTTTAGCCTTGGGGCGAAATCTTTTGTCTGAACAAGAAACGCTTGTTGAGAAGTACGGAAAACACAATTTTTTTGAGATGGTCAAGAAATGGAGAATGGGTTTGTGGAAGACTTGGTCTGCTGATTCTTGATGGGTAAATTTGAATGAAATTGTCAACTCCCACTTTTTAGGTCCGTCCATAAATAGACACTGCAGCATGTCCGCGGCGGTTGAGAAACTCGATTGGTGAAAGATCGCCGAGCGACTCGTGCGGTCAGCGCAGGTTGTATTCGTCGAGCCAGTCTTCTGCCTGTTGGCGAACCTCCTCGAGGGTGTTGAAGAGCCAGGCATCGAGGACCTCGCGGCGGAAGCTGCCGTTGAAGCGCTCGATGAAGCCGTTCTGGGTCG
>NZ_RHFJ01000078.1:0-13145 GCF_003718675.1 Marichromatium sp. AB32 | reverse complement strand
CGCTTGCGGCGCGGCTTGCGCGGTGGCGGGGTCGCGCTCGGCGGCTCGGGGAGCGGCGGCTGGTCGCCCTCGGGCGACGGTGTCTCGGCACTCATGACGACGCCCCCTGGCTGCGCGCGAACAGCGCATCGACCTCGCCGGCGAGCGCGCGGCGCGCCGGGTCGACGCACTCGGCGCCGTCCTCGGCATGGATGGTGATGCTGACATGGGTGCGACCGAAGCTGATGTCGGGATAATACCCGAGTCGCTCGCTGACCCCGGCCATGTCCTCGAGGAAGTCGCGGGTGTGGTCGTAGTCGGCGAAGCTCAGTCGCCGTTCGAGCCGCGCCGGACGGTTGCGTTCACGCCAATCGCTCTGGTTCATGCGTCAATCCCTCCAAGCCGGGGCGCCGCCGGGGCGGCGCGCAGGTCGTCGATCCACTCGGCGAGCGCACGGGCGTGCGCCCGCTCCTCCTCGTACAGGGCCGCAAACAGCTCGGCGCTGACCGTATCGCCGACACGGGCGCTGTGTTCGGCCGCCTCGCGATAGAGCGCCAGCGCCTCGGCCTCGAGCGCGCGATCGGCCTCGAGCAGCGCCTGCAGCGACGTCCCCGCCCGCACCGGGCGCAACCGCGAGGCCCCGGGCATGGCGCCGAGATCGAGCAGCCGTGCGGTCAACCGCTCGGCGTGATCGAGCTCCTCGCGCGCCTCGGCGCGCAGACGTGCGGCACCGGCCTCCAGCCCCCAGGCCGCGGCCAGCCCGGCGTGGGTGAGATACTGCTGCACCGCCCCGTACTCATGACTCAGCGCCCGACCGAGATAGCCGAGCACACGCGGATCCAGCCTCATCGTCTCGCTCCTCCCGGTGATCGCGCCCACGGCGCTCGCCGTGGCGCGACCGCCCGTGCTCAGCGGCCACCCTCGGCGGGACGCTCCGGCAGCACCGGCTCGACCTCGCGGTGCGGGCGGGCGATGATGTGCGCCGCCACCAGCCCGTCGCCGACCCGCTCGCAGGCGTCGGCCCCGGCGCGCACCGCGGCGTTGACCGCCCCGGTCTCGCCGCGCACCAGCACGGTGACATAGCCGCCGCCGACGAACTCGCGACCGATCAGCCGCACCTCGGCGGCCTTGGTCATGGCGTCGGCCGCCTCGATCGCGGGCACCAGCCCGCGCGTCTCGATCATCCCCAGGGCGATTCCGTAGTGCTCTTCGGCCATGGTCTCAGACTCCTCTGTCTCAACATGAACGCTGCGAACGAGGATCGGGACGCGCGGCGTCCCTCTCCCAGTGATCGATGATCCCGCCGATGCTCAGATCGGTGAGGATCGACTTGCCCACGGCGAGGCGCGCCGCCGACCCGGAGATGGTGAACACCCAGTTGCCGGGTCGCGCACCCAGGGTGTCGACGGCCACCGCGCGGGCGCCGCGCGCGCCGCGCAGCACCCGCAGCGACACCGATTCCAGCCCGGGGATGCGCCGGCTGCAGACCAGCGAGCGCTCCACCTGCATGATCTCCATGTTCAGCCCTCCTCCCAGTAGTCGATGATGCCGACGATGGTCAGATCGCTCGGATAGTCCTTGTGACCGGCCGCCTCGCGCGCCGCCGAGCTGCCGACACAGATCACCCAGTCGCCCGGGGTACAGCCGACCGCATCGACCGCCACCAGCTGGCTCTTGCCGTCGCGCACCACCTGGAGGTGACGGTGTTCGAGCCCGGGGATGCGGTTGGTGGCGACCAGCGGGCGCTCGACCTGACAGATCTTCATAGTCCCTCCCACTCGCTCAAGGAGCCGCCGACGCTCTCGATGCGGCCACCGTGATCGCTGTCGCGCACCGTCGACCAGGTGTGCAGCAACCCCCGCGCGACCAGCTCGGGGTAGCGTCGCGTGATCGCCTCGACGACCCGCGCGCAGCGCTCCGCCGCGCGCGCGCGCGCCCCGGGCACCCGCCCCGGATAGTCGAAGCGCACCACCACCGGGATCGGCAGCCCGCGCTCGAGGTTGAGCCGACGGAAGATGTCGATGCCGATGTCGAGGTCGGCCGCGCCCTCCTCCAGGGTGCGCATGAAGGCGAAGAAGGTGAGGTTGCGCAGCTGCACCTCGGAGAGATCACCGCCGACGCCGATGAAACGCTCCTGGTGCCCGGCGTCTGGATACTGGCCGCCGTGCTCGGCGCGGACGTAGTCGAGCTGCTCCAGGTTGTGCTCGATCAACCGCGCGACCAGACGTTGCATGCCCTCGGCCGGCGGACTGGCGCCACCGGCGGCGGCCACCGCGGCGCGGATGTGATCGCGCACGGCCTGCGCCCCCAGCCCCCGGGTCTCGGCATGCAGCGGCCCGCTGTCGAGATGGCGCTCGAGCGCCGGCTCGCCGGCGGCATCGGGCAGATGGACGCGGATGCGGTCGGTGTCGGTGTCGATGCCGATCAGCAGGATGTCGATCGAGGCGCCGCAGCAATAGCTGTTCTCGATCGCCTCGCGAAAGGCGCGCAACTGCGCCAACCCCGCGGCGGCGGCGCGCGCATCGTCGCTGCCGTGCGCGGCACACCCTTGGTGCGCCGGGTCGCGACTGCTGTAGTGATAGGCGACCACCTTGAGATAGCGAGTGGGCGCCTCGGCGGTGTTGGGCACACCCTCGCGATGACGGCGCAGCTCGGTCTCGGTCCAGCGGCGCACCGCCTCCTCGACGTCGAACAGCGCCCCGGCATGGGCCTTGCGCCGCACCACCCCCATCGGCAGGCGCAACACGTAGCCGATGACGTGCGCCAGCCGACCGTCCGAACAGGGGGTCAGACTCATCGCGTGGAAACCGCACTCGAGCAGGAAGCGCTCGAACTCGACGGCGCGCGCCCCCATCCCCAGCGGATCGTTGAGGAAGTAGTCGTCGCTGAGCGCACGCACCGTGGCGAAGCTGGCATGAGCGAAGAGCGCGCGCATGTCGAGCCCGCCGATCCAGGCGCGCTCGAGCACCGAGACCGGCAGCTCGAAGCCCAGCCGGCTGCGTGCCTCGTGCTGGGCGCGGCGCACGAACCCGGCGTCCTGGGGCAATGCCGCGATCTGACGCAACGCCGGCTCGATGGCCGCGAAGGCCTGGCGCACCCGACGCTCGTAGTCACCGAGGCGGCGGTTGTCGCCGCCCTGGGAGGGCAGCGCCGGCCCCGCCGCGACCGAGACGGCGCTCACCGGGGTGGCGCTCGTCAGCGGCTGGCGCGGCGGCGCGGCGCGCCACAGCGGGGCGCGGCGCCGCGCGGTGCGGCTGGGCCGGGGGCTGGTGCGAATGGCCGCCATGGTCGCCACCTCAGCCCCGCGCCCCGCCGGAGACGGTCACCAGGGCACCGCGATCGCTGCCGCCACTGGCGCCGGTGACCTGCAGCGGCGGCGCCTCCTCGGGCTGGCGCTGACCACGCAGCGCCCGGGCACCGGCGAAGGGCCCCATCGGTCCGCCACGCCGGGTCGGGTTGCGCGCGCTCGCCGAGCTGCCCTCGGTGCCGGTGACGCGCTCGCCTCGCCCCCAGTCATCGCCGGTGATACGGGTACCACCATCGCGCCCCTCGCCGGTGACGCGGGCGCGCACCGCTGCTTCGGGTGTCGCCACCGGAGCGGGGATCAACCCCGGGGCCGGCTGTTCGGCGCCGCTCGGGCGGCGCGCACGGAACTCCTCGGTGCCGGTCACCACCCCGCTGCTCAGACCGAAGGGACCGGTGATCCGCGCCGAGCCACCCGCGCTGGCGCCGGTCACCCGGGGCGTGGCGCGCGGGGTGGCCTCGGGGCGCGAGAACACCACCCCCTGCCAGTGACCGCCGCCGAGCGGCTGCGGGAAGTCCTCGCCGAACTCGACCGGCGTGTCGTCCTCGGTCGGCGCGCGCGCCGCCGGATCACAGACCGCCGCCAGGGCCGATTCACCGACATAGGGGGTCCCGGTGATCGACTGACAGCGCCCGCGCCGCTGACCGGTACTCGGCCCGGCGATGCCGGGCTGGATGCCGGTGAGATCGGCGCCGCCGGGACGCGACTCGGGACGCCGCGCGGCCTGTGCCGCCAACGCCTCGGGCGCGCAGTGCTGCTGATAATGCAGGGGACCGAGATAATCGCTGCCGGTGACCGTCTCGCAGCGCCCGGCGGCATCGCCGGTGACGCGCGCGGCGCTGCCGACCTGGGTGCCGCTGAGGCGCTGACCGCTCCAGGTCGGGGTGACGCCGATCTTGACGCCACCCTCGGGCGCGGGCACCTGCTCACAGTGCTGGCGGAAGTGTCCGCTGCCGAGATATTCGTCGCCGGTGATCCGTCGGCAGGCACCGGCCTCGTCACCCGTGGTGCGCGCGCCGCGTCCCAGCGAGGTCCCGGTGATCGGGCGCTGGGCGAGCGTGGTGTCATGTGCGACCTTGGGCGGCGCGCCCTCGGGGCCGGGCTCGGTATAGGGGGTACCGGTGAGGCTGCGCCCGGCGCCGCGCTCGTCGCCGGTGACCCGCTCGCCGCGGCCCACCCGTGCGCCGGTGACCCGCTGTCCCGCCGGGGTGCTGACGACCGGCAGGGGGGACGGCGGTTCGGGGCGCTGGCCGCAGAACTCCTGGAACAGCTCGGCGCCGAAGTACTCGGTCCCGGTGACGGTACGACAGACCCCGGCCTCGTCGCCCGTGGTGCGCGCGGCACGCCCGAGCCGGGTACCGCTGACCGGCAGGCCGCGCGCCGTCTCGCTGGTCTCGCCGCGACCGCTCGCGCCCTCGGCGCGCGCGCTACCCTGACGCCGGGTGCGACCGGTCGGGCGCGGACAGGACTCGCCGCCCTTGCCGTGCTCGCAGCGCTGCTCGCGCACCCGCCGGGCGATCTCGCGCGAGCTGGCACCGGCACGCCGCATCAGGGTGGTGGTGGCGGCATCGCGCGAGCGCCCGCCGATCGCCTCCAGCCCCGCCTTGCCGCGACCCGACACCGCCGCGCGCCTGGCCATCGCCAGCACGCGCCCGGCCGGATGCGTCCCTTCCCGGGCCGTGCTCGCGGCACGCGCTCGTGCCCGACGCGGCGGACTGCCGGGACGCGCGACGCGACGCGGCGACGGGGACTCAGCTCGCGTGCGCCCCGTCCCCGCCGCCGACGCACCCTCAGTGGATGCCGACTCCGGGCGCTGGGCGCGCCGTCGCGTCTGGGCCGCAGCGCGGGGCTCGGTCCGCGCCGCGGAGCGCGAGCGTGACGCCGGCAGCGCGCGACCACCCGACTCGGCGATGCGCTGACGCCGTGCCATCGCCTCGCGCCGACCGGCCGCCGGCGCGACGCGCTCGCCGTTGCGCGGCAGTGGCGCGCTGACCGGTGGCGCGGCGGGCGCCGGCGCCGGCGCACCTCCCGAGGCGGCACGCTTGCCACCGCTGGCCTGGGCACGACGACGCGCGATCGCCGCGGCACGCCCGTTCAAGCTGTTCTCGCGTGTTGGCTCTGCCATGTCACTCCTCGCTCGCGGATGGTCGCCTCGCCGCCGGCGCGGCTGCCTCGGTTCAGGATGCGCGATGCACCAGGAAGGCGTGTCCCTTGGTCTGGGCGAAGGTGTCGTAGCCGACCAGACGGACATGGTGGTCGGGATAGCTGCGCCGACAGGCCTCGATCTCGGTGAGCAGCTGCTCGGGGTCCTGGACGCCGAAGAAGGGCAGCTTCCACATCGGCCAGTAGTACTCGAAGGCGCGGCTGGGGTGCTCGTGCTCGATCGAGGCGTTCCAGCCGTTGTCGAGGATGAAGAGGATCTGTTCGACGATCTCCTCGCGGCTGAGCGGCGGCAGGTAGGAGAAGGTCTCGTGACGGCCGACGGTGGCGTGATCGCCGATGATCAGATGGTCGCTCATGGTGTGATGCACTCCGCGTTGTCTGTTGGGCTAACGCACGGTTCAGGCCGCGTCGAGCTTGTCGACGGTGTCGAACTCGAACTTGATCTCCTTCCAGGTCTCCATCGCCGCGGCCAGCTCGGGGCTGTGACGGGCCGCATCGGTGAGGATCTCGCGGGCATGCTGCTCGACCTCGACGCCCTCGTTGCGCGCCTTGATGCAGGCCTCGGTGGCCACCCGGTTGGCCGCCGCGCCGGCGGCGTTGCCCCAGGGGTGACCCTGGGTGCCGCCACCGAACTGGAGCACGGCGTCGTCACCGAAGATCGCCACCAGCGCCGGGATGTGCCAGACGTGGATACCGCCCGAGGCCACCGCCAGCAGCCCCGGCATGCCGCCCCAGTCCTGGTCGAAGAACAGCCCGCGCGAGCGATCCTCGGGGACGAAGGACTCGCGGATGGCGTCGACGAAGCCGAGCGTCGAGCGCCGGTCGCCCTCGAGCTTGCCGACCACGGTGCCGGTGTGCAGATGATCGCCGCCGGAGAGGCGCAGACACTTGGCGAGCACGCGGAAGTGGATGCCGTGCTTGGGATGACGGTCGATCACCGCGTGCATGGCGCGATGGATGTGCAGCAGCATGCCGTTGTCGCGACACCAGTTGGCGAGGCTGGTGTTGGCGGTGAAACCGCCGGTGAGGAAGTCGTGCATGATGATCGGCGCGCCCAGCTCCTTGGCGAACTCGGCGCGCTTGAACATCTCCTCGCAGGTCGGCGCGGTGACGTTGAGATAGTGGCCCTTGCGCTCGCCGGTCTCCTCCTGGGCCTTGCGCACCGCCTCCATGACGAACTCGAAGCGGTTCTGCCAGCGCATGAAGGGTTGGGAGTTGACGTTCTCGTCGTCCTTGGTGAAGTCGAGCCCGCCGCGCAGCATCTCGTAGACGGCGCGGCCGTAGTTCTTCGCCGAGAGCCCGAGCTTGGGCTTGACGGTGGCGCCGAGGAAGGGACGACCGTACTTGTCCATGCGGTCGCGCTCGACCTGGATGCCGTTGGGCGGTCCGCCGCAGGTCTTGACGTAGTGCAGCGGGAAGCGGATGTCCTCGAGACGCAGGTGACGCACCGCCTTGAAGCCGAAGACGTTGCCGACCAGCGAGGTGAGCACGTTGACGATCGAGCCCTCCTCGAACAGATCGATGGGGTAGGCGACGAAGGCATAGAAGCTCTCCTTGTCGCCGGGCACGTCCTCGATGCGATAGGCGCGGCCCTTGTAATAGTCGAGATCGGTGAGGAGATCGGACCACACCGTGGTCCAGGTGCCGGTCGAGGACTCGGCGGCGACCGCGGCGGCCGCCTCCTCGCGCGGGACATTGGCCTGTGGCGTCACCTTGAAACAGGCCAGCAGGTCGGAGTCGAGCGGGACATAGTCCGGGGTCCAATAGGTGAGCGCGTAATCCTTGACGCCCGCGTCGTAGGTCTTGGTGCTCATGATTTACTCCATTCAATGAATTCGGCCGCGTTCGGGCGCAACGATAGATAGATCGATCATTCATTACCAATCGATATAGAAAATGCTATCGATAGACCATCGTCGATGAACTCATCGACGATGACGCCCATTGAATGAATGCGATGAGGAATGAAGCGGAATGCGCGCGAATGACCCCGATGGTCGTTCACGCGGGGCCGGTGCGCGGCCCCGGGAGGATCCGATGAACGGCAGGAATCAGGCGGGGATGAGGGGACGCGGACGATGGACCACCAGGGCGAGGGCGCTGTGCCAGCGCAGGTCGTCGATGCGCAGCCGGACCTGATCACCGGGATGACGGGCGCGACAGGCGTCGATGGCGCCGAGCAACCCTTCGAGATCACCGTCGTAGCCGCGCGGCTCGCCCCAGCACGACCAGCAGGGGCGGCGCGGATCGGGGTCGGCGGCATGCTCGATACGAACCACGCAGGATGGGTTCAGACAGGCGCCGAGACCGGCGAGCATGCGAGCCTCGGCGGGGGGCTGGTCGGCAGCGCGCGATGCGGCGGGGTGTGACATGGCTGGACCTCGCTGGGGGTGGCGGGCACGGCCCGGGGCGGGCCGTCTGCTCTCCAAGATGGTATCCAACCAAAAGACTCGGAAATTCGAATCGACGTCACCGACCATCGATCGGGGTCGATGAGCGCGCTCAGGCCGCGGCGCGGCTCTCGAGCAGGCGCTCGGCGAGCGCCAGCGCACCGGCCCGGTCGGCCACCAGGTGCTTGGCGGGCAGGCGCGCGAGCAGTCCGAGCTGCTCGAGCCGCGCGCTCACCTCGCCCCGCGCCCCGGCGAGGATCACCGTGCGTCCCTGCTCGAGATCCTCGAGCACCAGCCGCTCCAGCGCCAGCGACGAGGACACCCCGAGCAGCGGCACCTCGGTGACGTCGAGGATCAGCACGTCGTGGTCCTCGAGCACCGCGTGCTGGCGCGAGATCGCCTTGGCCAGACCGAAGATCAACGGGCCGCCGAGGGTGAACAGCAGCACCCGTCCACCGCCGCGCTCGAGCAGCGCCTGCTCGTCGTCGCTGAGACGAATCGTCGCGGCGGGGTCGTCGGGGTGCTGGATCGCCCGCACCTCGCGGCTCTGCAGCCGACTGAGCCGGTCGATGGTGAGCAGGTTGGCGACGAACATGCCCAGCGCCACCGCGGTCACCAGATCGACGAACACGGTCAACCCGATCACCGCGTACATGATCGCGGCGGCCTTGAACGAGACCCGGTGGGCGCGGCGCAGGAAGGACCAGTCGACGATATCGAGCCCGACCTTCATCGCGATCCCGGCGAGCACCGCGAGCGGGATCTGTGCGGTCAGCCCACCGGCCCAGAGCACCACCACCAGCAGGATCAGCGCGCGGGCGATCCCCGAGAGCGCGCTGCGCGCCCCGGTCTGGATGTTGACCACGGTGCCCATGGTGGCGCCGGCGCCGGGGATGCCGCCGCACAGCCCGGAGGCGAGGTTGCCGAGCCCCTGCCCGACCAGCTCCTTGTCGGCGCTGCACGGCTTGCGGGTCATGCTCTCGGCGATCACCGAGGTGAGCAGGGCGTCGATGCTGCCGAGCGCGGCGAGCACCAGGGCATCGGTGAGCATGCGCCGCCACTGCTCGGCGCTGAACACCGGCAGCTGCAGCTCCGGCAACCCGCTGGGGATCTCGCCGATGCGACGGATCTCGCTGTCACCGAGCAACCACAGCGAGGCCAGGGTGCCGAGCACCAGGGCCAGCAGCTGCGGCGGCAGCACCCGGCGCCAGCGTCTGGGGAAGAACAGGATCAGCGCCAGGGTAGCGAGCGCGAGCAGGGTCTCGGCCGGCTCGATCCCGGCGATCAGCGCCGGCAGCTCGCCGAGGGTGCCGAGCACCCCGCCGCCCGGGGCCGCCTGACCGAGGAAGGGACCGATCTGCAGCACGATTAGGATCAACCCGATCCCGGTCATGAACCCGGAGACCACGGTATAGGGCATCAGGGTGACGTACTTGCCCAGCCGCAGCAGGCCGAAGAGGATCTGGAACACCCCGGCGAGCATCACCACGGTGAAGGCCATCGCCATGCCCTGCTCGGGGTCGAGCGCGATCAGACTGGCGATGACCGCGGTCATCACCACCGTCATCGGACCGGTGGGCTCGGAGATCAGGGTGGGGGTGGCGCCGAACAGGGCGGCGAAGAGTCCGACCAGCACCGCGCCATAGAGCCCGGCGGCGGGCCCGGCACCGGTGGCGACACCGAAGGCGAGCGCCATCGGCAGGGCGATGACCGCAGCGGTCACCCCGCCGAAGAGGTCGCCGCGCAGGTTGTCGAGACGGATCTCGTTGAACAGTCGCATGCCTCACCCCGGCTGATTGCGTCGCCGCTATGAGAAACGCCGGGGATCATCTATGCAAAGTGATAATCCCGATACGACCCATCTAAAAATATCGATACTCAACCATCGTCCAAAACGCCAACGCCCCCGACGGAGCGGGGGCGTTGGTACGCGCATCGCGGCATCCCTGCCGCCCGCGGGACCAGAGGGCCCCGCGGAGATCAGCCGATCAACCGAGCAGCGGCGCGATGGTCAGGCTGACGATCGCCATCACGTTGATGAGGATGTTCATCGACGGACCCGAGGTGTCCTTGAAGGGGTCGCCGACGGTGTCACCGACCACGGTGGCCGCGTGCACGGTCGAACCCTTGCCGCCGAGGTTCCCCTTCTCGACATACTTCTTGGCGTTGTCCCAGGCACCACCGGAGTTGGCCATGGTCAGCGCCAGCAGCACGCCGCTGAGCAGGGCGCCGCCGAGCATGCCGCCGAGCGCCTCGGGACCGATGCCGAAACCGACCAGCGCGGGCGCGGCCACGGCGATCACCCCGGGGAGGATCATCTTCTTCAGCGCCGCGGTGGTGGCGATGTCGACACAGCGCGCGGTATCGGGCTGGGCCTCGCCCTGGAGCAGGCCGGGGATCTCGCGGAACTGGCGACGGATCTCGTTGATCATCTCGAAGGCCGCGTCACCGACGGCGGTCATGGTGATCGAGGCGATCAGGAAGGGCACCGCACCGCCGATCAGCATGCCCATCAGCACGGTGGGATCACCGAGGCTGAGCTCGAAGTCGGGCAGGTGATGGTGCAGCGTGGCGATATAGGCGGCGATGATGGTCAGCGCCGCGAGTGCCGCAGCACCGATGGCGAAGCCCTTGCCGATGGCCGCGGTGGTGTTGCCGAGCTCGTCGAGCGAGTCGGTGATGCCACGGGTCTCGGCGCCCAGGCCGCCCATCTCGGCGATGCCGCCGGCGTTGTCGGCGACCGGACCATAGGCGTCGATCGCCATGGTGATGCCGACGGTGGCGAGCATGCCCACGGCGGCGATGCCGACGCCGTAGAGACCGGCGAGGTGGCTGGAGACGAAGATGATCAGCGCAATGGTCAGCACCGGGATGACCACCGACTGCATGCCCACGGCCAGCCCCGAGATCATCACCGTGGCGGTACCGGTCTCACCGGACTCGGCGATGCGACGCACCGGCGTGGACGAGGTGTAGTACTCGGTGACCAGACCGATCACCATGCCACCGGCGGCACCGGCGAGCACCGACCACCAGATGCCGTTGGAGACATCCATCATCATCACCAGCAGGAAGGAGGCGGCCATGAACAGCAGGCTCGAGGCGGTGGTGCCGATGCGCAGCGCGGTGGCCGGCTGCTTCGCCGAGACCTGCTTGACCAGGAAGATACCGGCGATCGAGCACAGCAGACCGACCGAGGCCAGCGCCAGCGGCAGGAACATCAGCGAGGACTGATCGCCCAGCACGTCGAGCGAGGCCGCGGTCAGGGTCGCGGCGATGGCGATGGTGGCGATCTGCGCGCCACAGTAGGACTCGAAGATGTCCGAGCCCATGCCGGCGACGTCGCCGACGTTGTCGCCGACGTTATCGGCGATCACGCCGGGGTTGCGCGGATCGTCCTCGGGGATGCCGGCCTCGACCTTGCCGACCAGATCGGCGCCGACGTCGGCGCTCTTGGTGAAGATGCCGCCACCGACACGATAGAAGAGCGCCACCGAGGAGGCACCGACACCGAAGCCGTGGATGGCGTGCGAGCTCTCCGGATCACCACCGAAGAGCAGATAGAGGAAGCCCAGACCGAGCAGACCGAGCGAGGCGACCAGCAGCCCCATCACGGAACCACCGAAGAAGGCGACGGTCAATGCAGAGGCTGCGCCATCCTTGTGGGCCGCGGCAGTGGTACGCACGTTCGACTTGGTGGCCGAGAACATGCCGAGATACCCGGCTGCGGCCGAGGCGCCGGCTCCGATCACGAAGGCCAGCGCGGTCTTCCAGCCAAGGAAGAAATAGAGCAGCACCAATACCACGGCACAGAAGACGGCGAGCATGACCAGCTCGCGACGCATGAAGACCATGGCGCCGAGATGGATCTCATCGGCGATCTTCTTGATCTTGTCTTCGCCCTCGGGATACTGCAGGACCAGCTTGTAGATGGAGTAGGCAACCCATAGGCCACCCGCCCCGAACAATAAAGGAATCAACGCATTAGCTGACATCTGAACTCCTCAGTCCATCGGTCGTTGGGGGGTGTAAAACCGCGCCGGTTATAGCAGATAATGCACCGAAAAGCGATTGAGCCGTCATCCCTCCGTCATTACCCGGTCGTCGTCCGACAGCCCGTTCAGGGCGCATCAGCACTCACCACATCATGCCGATCACGCAAGCATCGGCGTTACACTGCTTCGCAGGCAGCGCCGCCAGGCGATGGGCGGCCATTCCATCCTCAGCCAGAGAGGCCCCGAAGACAGCATGCAAGCACCGCGACGACTGGCGATCACCCCCGGCGAACCGGCAGGGATCGGCCCCGACCTGGTGGCCCGGCTCGCCCAGGTCCCACAATCCGCCGAGCTGGTGGCGATCGCCGACCCGCACCTGTTGCGCGCCCGCGCCCGCGCCATCGGGCTCGAACTCGAGACCCTGCCCTTTGAGCCCGACCAACCGCCGACGCCGACCCCGGCGGGCGCCATCCGGGTGATGCCGGTGACGCTGCGCGCCCCGGTCACCCCCGGCCAGCTCGACCCGACCAACGCCGACTATGTGCTCGAGACCCTCGCCTGGGCCTGCGACGGCTGTCGCGACGGCGGCTTCGACGCCCTGGTCACCGGCCCGGTGCACAAGGGGGTGATCAACGACGCCGGCCTCCCCTTCACCGGGCACACCGAGTTCCTCGCCGAGCGCTGCCGCGCCCACCCGGTGATGATGCTCGCCACCGACGAGCTGCGGGTGGCGCTGGTCACCACCCATCTGCCGCTCGCCGCGGTCCCGGCGGCGATCACCCGCGAGCGCGTCGAGCTGACCCTGGAACTGCTCGGGCGCGACCTGCGCGAGCGTTTCGGCATCGCCCGACCCCGCATCCTGGTGTGCGGACTCAACCCGCACGCCGGCGAGGGCGGCTATCTGGGACGCGAGGAGATCGAGGTGATCGAGCCGGCGCTGGCGCGACTGCGCGACTCGGGGATGGAGCTGATCGGCCCGCTGCCGGCCGACACCGCCTTCGTCCCCGAGCGCATCGCCGCGAGCGACGCGGTGGTGGCGATGTATCACGACCAGGGGCTGCCGGTGCTCAAGCACCTCGGCTTCGGACGCGCGGTCAATGTCACCCTGGGCTTGCCGATCATCCGCACCTCGGTCGATCACGGTACCGCGCTCGATCTCGCCGGTACCGATCGTGCCGATCTCGGCAGTCTCGAACAGGCGCTGGCGCTGGCGCAGCGGATGGCCGAGCAGGTGCACGCCAACCCCGGCTGAGGCCCGTCACGGAACCACGCCGCGGCGCATGACTCGAAACCAACGCAGAGCGGCCCCGAGAT
>NZ_RHFJ01000077.1:0-13234 GCF_003718675.1 Marichromatium sp. AB32 | reverse complement strand
GGCCGAGCGCTATCCATCCGCCGGGTTCCGCAAACTCTATGTGCGGCTGCGCCGCGCCGGACATCCCTGGAACCACAAGCGGGTCTGGCGGGTGTATTGCGCGCTCAAGCTCAATCTGCGGCGTCGGTGCAAGCGACTCCGGGCGCTCCGCCCGCCGCAACCGCTGGTGCAACCGATCCGTCCCAACCTGCAATGGTCGGCCGACTTCATGAGCGATGCGCTGAGCAGCGGAGTGAGCGATCGCACCTTCAACCTCATCGACGACTACAACCGTGAGGCGCTGCGTATCGAGGTCGACGTCTCGCTGACTTCGGCGCGCGTTACCCGCGTACTCGAACAGGTCATCAGCGTCCGGGGGCGCCCCGAGCGGCTGCGTCTCGACAACGGACCAGAGTTCACCAGCACCGCCTTCCAACGTTGGGCCACCGAACGTGGCATCGCCCTCGACTTCATCAGCCCCGGGAAACCGACCCAGAACGGCTTCATCGAGCGCTTCAACGGTAGCCGCGGACATGCTGCAGTGTCTATTTATGGATGGACCTAAAAAGGGGGAGTTGACAAGGCAGCTTCAGGCTGGTTGCAGTCGTTCAAATCAGAAATACCAATGACCGCTGCTGCGCAGGGCCGCCATTGAGTTGAGGCTTCTGCAGAAGCCTGGTCGACTCAACTGTCTTCCTGCTGTCTACTGCACAGTGCCTGTTGTAGTTCACGTAATGCCCGCGAACTGGAGATTTCCGTCGACTTCTGCCGCAGAGACTCTCCTTTGGGAGCTGATGGTTGGCTGCAGCTTCCTTCTTAATCTGATTGTCTAAAAATCAATGACTTAAGTTGGTCTCTGCACTTTATAGCCAAGCACAATGCTGCTAATAAAAATATTCTCGAGAGGCTTCGAATGACCGTCTTGACGCGGATACATAAGGTTTCAGTGCCGGATGCCCTTCACCTCGTTTTCGTACACGGCCTCGGTGGAGATGCGCGGTCTACGTGGATGTATAACCCGAAGGACGACACGACTCTCTGGCCTAGTTGGATCGGCGAAGAGGTTGGATGCAATGTCTGGGTTGCAGGATACGGTGCTGCGCTCTCTGGCTGGACAGATGCCGCCATGCATCTTGTCGATCTAGGAGAAGCGCTGTTTGCTGCCTTGCAGGTCGAGCGGGACTTGCAAGGTCACAGGGTTGTCTTGGTGGGCCATAGCCTTGGTGGCTTGGTCATCAAGTCCGGCATGACACAAGCGCAGGTGCTCGGCGACCCGCTTCGGCTGACGCTGCTGCAGCGAATTGCTGGCGTTGTTTTCGTTGGCACACCGCACCAAGGGTCAAGCCTTGCTACCGTTGCGCACAATCTGCGTCTGCTGCTGAGGACGAATGCTCAGGTCTCCAACATGGTCAATGGTGACGCCTGGCTGAAGTTGTTGAATGGGCAGTTTCGATCCCTGCAAGAGCAACGCAACTTTGGGGTGCGAGTCTTCTTTGAATCCAAAGGTGTTTTCATTGGACGCCGAATATGTGGCCTTGCGATTGGCAAACGGCAATTGATCGTTGATAGAAATAGCAGTGACCCGGAGATTGCAGGAGTTATCCCTACCGCTATTGAAGGGGACCATATCGAGATTGCTAAGCCCAAGTCGCGCCAAGCGCTTATCCACAAGGCTTTGGTCGAGTTTCTGAAGGGCATGGCGATTGGCCCGGAATCCCCCCCTCCAACTAGTGATAAGCGAACCCCAGCGCCCTGGGCGATCTCAACAGACCTTCGAACGGCGTTGCGAAGTGCTTCGGCTCCATTGTTAAGCTGGCCTAGCACATTGTCGGATGGGACGTGGCTTCATCGCCAGGAGCTGAGCTCACTAATTGAGAGCCTTGCGTCCGATTCTTCGAGCACGCATTTTTTGCTCGGTGATCCAGGATGCGGGAAGTCTTCTCTATTGGTACGGCTGGCTCAGGAGAGGCAAGCGGCAGGCTGGTACGTACTTGCCATCAAGGCTGACCGACTCCCGCCGGACGTGTTAGACCAGCAGGCACTTGCAAAGCATCTGAATCTGGAGGCTGACACTGCCACCATTCTGCGCGCCCTTGCGAGAACTGCACCTGTGCTAGTGCTTATTGATCAGGTAGATGCATTGGCAGACCTGGTTGTCCAGCAGTCGGCGCGATTGCGTGTACTGCTCGATTTAGTTCAAGACCTCTCCGAAGCAGAGGGTGTGCACACCGTCATCTCGTGCCGCACCTTTGAGCAAAAGCATGATCCCGCACTTCGGAATCTTGATGCGACTGTCATCCGATTGGAGCTACCAGAGTGGTCGACTGTCAAGCCGGTCCTGGTGGCACGGGGCCTTCAGGCCGACGTGTGGAATCAGGATATTCAGCAGGTGTTGCGGTCGCCACACGCCCTAGAAATCTTTCTATCTCTTCTCGGCGGAGCTACTGAGCCCGAAGTCCTGAGGAGCTTTCAGGGGTTGCTGGAGAAGCAATGGGAAACCCAGGTGCTGAGTGACACAACTGGTCGGCGCCGCACAACTCTGCGCCATTTGGCGAAGTTGATGGCTGACCATGAGGTGTTGGGGCTACCTCTTGTTAAAGTGGAAGATCACTACACAGACATTCAGGCTCTAGCGGCCGCGGGACTGCTCCGATTGGACCAGGGGCCAGGTCGAGTGGAGTTTCGACACCAAACGCTGTATGAATTCGTGCGCGCGCGTACCTTCCTGGAGGAAAGCGGAAGTCTTACGGAAACGGTGCGAACACAGCAAGGCAGTCTACGCATTCGTCCTCAGATGTGGCATGCGCTGGGGTACTTTCGCGGCGCGAGTCCCGAGGAGTACGGCGTCGAAATCGGGCGGCTGTGGGCGGCGGACCTGCGCCCGCATCTGAAGATGTTGTTGATCGAGTTCTTGGGCTTGCAGACTACGCCAACGTCTGCCGAACGTCAGCTCGTAGAACAGGCCATGACTGATCAGTGGTTCGTACCCCGCTTCATTGGGGCCGCGGTTGGAAGCCCCGGATGGTTTGCCGCATTGTTGCCAGCGCATCTTCCTAGATTGATGGCCTTGCCGGGGGACCAAGCTCAGGCACTGTTGCCAATGCTTCGACAGGCTTTACACTTTAGCTCAGAGGCTGTTGTCGATCTTGTTCGGCGGCATTGGTTGAACGATGCAGATAGAGACGTCCTAAGCTGGCAGGTCCTGGGAGGCGGCGACGTCGCGCCGCAGGCCGGCCTTTGGTTGGACAGTCTTGTGCTGATCGCCGGTCGCAGTCCGATTGCTGAGTGGGCTATCGGGCATGTAGCTGGTGTGATTAGTGCAGCTCAGCCGGAGGAGGCGCCCAGGTTGATTGCGGCTTGGCTCAGGCGCCAAATGGACGCCGCTACTGCGCCTCTAGCCAACGCACCCAAGGACGATGAAACAGCTTACGCCGTCATGGCTAAGAACATTCAGACGGCATTCGAGGCTCGCCAGTTTCATGACATGGAGACAATTGCCGAAGCTGCTCCGAGAGCTTTTGTCATAGCCATGTGGCCACTGCTTCTTGAGGGGCTTCAGCACTTTGACTCAGAGGCCCCCAGCGTCGTGATCGGCTATCGGCAAAATAGGGGGCTGATGTTTCAAGAATTGGATGATGAAGAGGCTCGATACGAGCGCCCCCTGCTTCGCTCATTTCAGCTCGGAATTCAAGGCTGGGCAGATTCTGACCCAGATGGTTTTCTGGATTTCGTTACCGCAAACGCCCAATCCGAACTGCTCCTCGTGCACCGCTTCTTGGCGCTAGGCCTTGTGCGAGCAGCCGCACACGCATCACAGCGCGTATTCGACTACTTGCGCGGCGACTCTCGGCGCCTTGTTCTCGGGCCTTGCACCGATGTACACAAGGAAAGCATTGCAATGATTGCAGAAGTCAGTTCGCTGCTCGATGATCCGAGCTACGCGGAGCTAGAGACCATCCTTCGCGATTGGCGCTACTACAACGAGGCAGCGCAGCAAGATGATGCAGGCACTAGGCAGCAACGACAGCAATGGGCTCGTCAGCACCGACTGCGATTGCTTAGGGCGTTGCCTGAGGGGCGGAGAAGCGCTGCGCTCCAACGGTTTGTAAATGAAGAGGAGCGCGCCTTTCCGGGCCTGACTGATAAGGATGTGCATTTCTCTGGTGCCCAGTGGATCGGGAGTCCGTTGAGTGCTCAGCAGATGGGTCGAGCTACCGATGCGGACGTCCTAAATCTCTTCAGCGAGCTTACCGATGACACAGCTTGGGATCATCCGCGGCACCGAATGAAAGGCGGGGCCATACAGGCAGGCCGTGAGTTGGCCGAGTTGGCTAAGCGCGACCTAGCCAAAGTTCTCCGCATCGTTCGTTCACTTGATCCCGGAAGCAACGAGATTCCAGTCTCTTGTACCCTTCGCGAACTCATTCCGGCTGGTCTTACCGAACCTGCATTCTATTCCTTGGTTTCAGAATTAGAAGACAAGGGTTTTGTCGGCTCTGGCTTTCGGCGTGATGCCGCCTATGCAATCGCGAATGCGGCCAGCAAGGAGACGCCTGTCCCGGACGAACTCATAGATCGGATGGAGCGCTGGCTGATTCCCTGCGCGACTGAGGACGCTGCGGAGATTGAGGCGGATGCAAAGGAGACGTCTTCACCAGTCCTTTGGGGGCATGGGTCGATTGTCGTGCTTCCGAACGGGAACTACCCGACGCTTACGGCGCTAACGTCTGCCTGTCTATCTGTGGAGCCTCCCCGACTTGATCGCTGGCTCTTCATTCTTGAGCGACATGCCGCGCGCGCAGAGTCGTCTCGAGTTTGGGAGGCACTGATTCAGCGCGAGCTTACGTATCTGAGGATGGCGGATTGTTCGAGGGTAGAGGCCCTTGTCGATCAGGTGATTTCGACTGCGCCATCCATCCTTGCGGGGCGGGGTTTTGCTCGCTTTGTCGCGTATGCGTTTCGCTGGGCTTCAGTTGCAGCGGTACGGCGATGGATGATGGGTCTTGTTGAAACGGCAGGTAAGGGGCAGCAAGCGGCGGGGGAACTGGCTTGTTTGCGACATGCCCTATTCCCCGCGGAAGACTGGTCTCGTGAAATGGTTGAGGCGCTCAGTGGTGATGCTGCTTCAGATACAGCGCTGGGCGTGGCGCACGCTGTGGCCAATTTGTGGCATGAGCCGATGACTAGGCCGGTGGTTCATCCCATTATGCTTCTGCTCCTTCGTAGCAACGTCGAGCGAGTGCTGACCGCGTTGTCTGCGATCTTCATGAACGATGGGTTCGCTGCGGATGCCGAGACCAGAGAGTTGCTGGATGTCTTGGTGGTCTATCCCAGCGTGTTGAGGAACGGCCGAGCTGAGCGCTTGCCTGAAATCCTAGTCAAGCTGGTAGCGTCCGAACCGGCACGTGTCTGCACAGTGGTCCATGCACTACTCGATGCGGCTGGCGATCAGATGGGCAACATCGCGACATCCTGGTACTTGAGCACCGAATGGTTGCTGGACATAGCGCTGCAACTGCAAGACATGGGCGCCGCTGAGCGCGCAGCCGGATCGGAACTCTTCGAGCGCATGTTGGAGTTCAACATGCCACAAGCAAGGGAAATGACGCTAGATTTAGACAAGCGCACGCCGGTCGACAGTAGACCTCGTGCGCCAGTTCGGCGTAGATCGCGAACCAAACTTCGTAAGACGACACGATGAATTTGACAAAAGCTGCTTGCCGCTAAATGAAAGACCGCGAATGAGTCGATCGAATGGCTGGTGATGGTCCCAATACTGCCGTCGTGCATCACCGCCAACCGGAAGCAATCGCTGCAAAGCAGCTGTAATTCGCAGCAGGCAGCTTCAGGCTGGTTGCAGTCGGTCAACTCCGCAAGGCCAATGACTGCTAATTAGCCAATAACGTCTTCGCTTACTTTTGACCAGTTTTTTCGCGAGGCTTAATGACCCCTACATGCTTGTAGAGCGTAGTGCGAGAGATCCTCAATGCGCCGCGCGCTCGGCCTCCATCGCCGCCTCGGCCAGCACCCTCTCCGACACGCCGCGCTTCTTCAGGGCCGCGATCAATCGCGCGGTCTGGTCCGTGGCGTAGCGTGCCTCGTCGCGCCGTAGCCCCTCGCTGACGTAGAGCTTGAGCAGCGCCTGATAGCCGGAGAATCCGCGCAGTGGCGCGATCTCCTTGAGCGACTCGACCACGTCGACGGGGATGCGCAAGGTGATGCTGGTCATCGGGCGGTCCTTGCGCAGACGGCTCTTGATGCGATCAGGAATGCTCATGGGTGCGTCTCTCCTCTTGGGTGGCCCGACGGGCGATCGCTCGATGTGTACCACGAACAGGTGCCGTTTGAGTCGCGTCGTGGTTGATGACCATCCCGAGCACCCTCCTGCGCCGACCCGGATGACGCCCCTCCCACCCCCTCGGTATGATCCCACCAAGTCCTTTCTCCCAAGAGTGTTGCAATGTCCCTGAAGAATGGTGTTCTGCTCGATCTTGCGACGATCGATCGGGACGATCTCGATCTCTCCGCGCTGGCGGGGGTGTGCGAGGGGTGGCGGCGTCATGCCTATACCGAGCCCGCCGAGGTGGCGGCGCGGATCGCCGATGCCGAGGTGGTGGTGACCAACAAGGTGGTGCTCGACCGGCAGGCGTTGAGCGGGGCGCGGTCGTTGCGGCTGGTGTGCGTGGCCGCCACCGGCACCAACAATGTCGATCTGGAGGCGGCGCGCGAGCTGGGCATCGCGGTGGCCAATGTCGCCGGTTACGCGACGCCCTCGGTGGTGCAGCACGTCTTCTCGCTGATCCTCGCGCTCACCACCCGGCTGCCCGAGTATCAGCGCGCGATCGACGCCGGGGCCTGGCAGCGTCACGACAGCTTCTGCGTGATGGACTACCCGATCCGCGAACTCGCCGGGCGCACCCTGGGGATCGTCGGGCTCGGTGATCTCGGCGGCGGGGTGGCGCGGGTGGCCGAGGCCTTCGGCATGAAGGTGCTGGTCGCGCAGCGTCCGGGCGGGGCGTTGCGTGTCGGGCGGCTGATGCTGGAGGCCTTGCTGCCACGGGTCGATGTGCTCAGTCTGCACTGTCCGCTCACCGATGCGACGCGCGGGCTGATCGGCGCGCGCGAGCTGGGGTTGATGCGTCGCGACGCGTTGCTGATCAACACCGCCCGGGGCGGGATCGTCGAAGAGCAGGCGCTGGCCGATGCGCTGCGCGCCGGCACCATCGGCGGCGCCGGGGTCGATGTGCTGAGCGCCGAGCCGCCGCGCGCGGGCAATCCACTGCTCGACCCCTCGATCCCCAACCTGATCGTCACCCCGCACATCGCCTGGGCCAGTCGCGAGGCGCGCCAGCGCATGGTCGACGAGATCGCCGCCAACATCTCCGCCTTCCTCGCCGGTACGTCGCGCAACCGCGTCGCCTGAGTCCTCCCGCGTGCGTCGTCTCGCCCTTGCCCCCGGGGCGGGGCGGCGCGCTCCTCCCATCGCCCGTCGCGCGTTCAGATGCTGAATGTGCTCCCCGTCTCGCTCAGCGCGCGCTCGATCACCCGTCGGGTGAGGTGCGGGGCGAAGCACTCGATGAAGGCATGGACGTAACCGCGCAGCCAGGCCTTGTGACGGAGACCGATGCGGGTGAGGCTGGTGTCGAACAGGTGGCTGGCGTCGGCCACGCCGAGACCCTGGTCGGTTTCGGGGTCGTGCGCCATGCGCGCGATCAGCCCGATGCCGAGCCCGGTGCGCACATAAGTCTTGATGACGTCGGCGTCGAGCGCGGTGAGGACGATGCGCGGCTCCAGCGCGCGGGCGCGGAAGGCGCGGTTGATCAGCCCGCGCCCGGTGAAGGCGCTGTCGTAGGTCACCAGCGGCCAGCGCGCGATCGCCTCCAGCGACAGCGGCGAGGTGTCGAGGATGGGGTGGCCGAGCGGGGCGATGACGCAGCGGTTCCACTCGTAGCAGGGCAGGCTCACCAGCTCCGGGGTCTCGGCGACGGCCTCGGTGGCGATCACCAGGTCGGCCTCGCCGGCGACCACCAGCTCGCAGCCCCGGGTGGGGCTGACCTGGCGCAGCGACAGACGGACATCGGGGTAGCGCGCCATGAAGGCGTGGATGACCGGCGGCAGCACATAGCGTGCCTGGGTGTGGGTGGTGGCGATGGTGAGGCTGCCGGCGCTCTCGCTGCTGTACTCGGCGCCGACCTGACGCAGGTTGTCGAGTTCGCCGAGCAGCCGCGCGGCGATCGCCAGCACGTGCCGGCCCGGCTCGGTGACCGCCACCAGCCGCTTGCCCTGGCGGCGGAAGATCTCGATGCCCAACTCCTGTTCGAGCTGGCGGATCTGTTTGGAGACGCCGGGCTGGGAGGTGAAGAGCGCCTCGGCGGCGGCCGAGATGCTCAACCCCTGGCGGGCGACCTCGTGCACGTAACGCAGTTGTTGCAGGTTCATCGGGGCTTCAAATAACTCAAAGGAATATCAAGATAACGATAAATTCCTTTTTTGTCTTATGGGCGCTCGCTAGCATCGCCGCTATCGATATCCCCAGCGAGTATCCCGATGACCGAACAGCCCCCCGCTGCCCCACTCGACCCGCGACGACGGGTCGAGCACTTCCGTGACCTCACCCGTGACTATCTCGATGGCCGTCTCAGCGAGGAGGCCTTCCGCCCGCTGCGGCTGATGCACGGGCTCTATCGTCTGCGCGAGACCACCATGCTGCGCGTGGCGGTGCGCGACGGTCGGCTCGACGCCGCGCAGTTGCGCGCCCTGGCGCGCATCGCCCACCGCCGCGGGCTGGGCGGCGTCCGTCTCACCACCCGGCAGAACCTCCAGTTCAGCGGCCCGGCGATCGCCGAGGTGCCGGGGATCCTCGCCGAGCTGGCCGAGGTCGGGCTGTCGAGCTTCATGACCTCGGGCGGCTGCGTGCGCGGCATCACCCTCGACCCGCTGGCCGGCGTCGCCTGCGACGAGCTGGAGGACCCGCGCCCGTGGCGCGCGCTGCTCGATCGCTGGCGCGAGACCCTGCCGCTCGCCTCGCGTCTGCCCGGCAAGTTCAAGATCGCGATCAATGGCGCGCGTGAGGACCGGGTGGCGCTGGCCGCGCACGACCTCGGGCTCGATCTGGTGCGCGACGCGCGCGGCGAGCTGGGCTTTCGCGTGCTGGTCGGCGGCGGGCTGGGGCGCGATGCGCGACTTGCCGAAGAACTCACCGGGTTCCTCCACTGGCCGCACCTGCTCACCTATAGCGAGGCGGTGCTGCGGGTCCATGCCCGCGACGGTGGCGGCGCGCGGCTGCGCACCCTGGTGCGACGCATCGGCATGGCGGCCTTCGCCGACCGGGTGGCGCGCGAGTGGGCGGGGTTGCGCGACGGCCCGGGGACCCTCGACCGGGAGCAGGTCGCCGCGGCGGCGCGCCGCTTCGCCGTTGCGCCCGTCCCCGCCGAGGCGCCGGCGCAGCCCGTCGCGACCACCGGCCCGGCCGACTATCGCGACTGGGTGGCGACCAATGTGCGCGCCCAGCGCGATCCCGAGCGCGCCATCGTCACCCTCTCGACCAAGGGGCGCGACGTGCTGCCCGGCTGGTTGTCGGCGGCGCAGCTCGAATGGCTCGCCGGGGTGGTCGAGACGGCGAGCGACGACGAGGCGCGGCTGACCGGCGCGCAGCAGCTGGTGCTGCCCCGGGTGCGGCGCGCGCGGCTGTTCGAGCTCTGGGCCGAGGCGCGCGCCCAGGGGTTGGCCGAGGCCAATGTCGGGCTGTTGACCGATCTCGTCGCCTGCCCGGGGATTCGAGAGTGCGATCTGGCGCACGGCGATCCGCAGTCGATCGCCGCGGCGATTCGCGACCGCTTCCAGGATCGCGCGGCGCTGCGCGACATCGGCCCGCTGACGCTGCGGATCTCGGGCTGCCCCAATGCCTGCGTCCACCACAACCTCGCCGACATCGGCATCCGCGGGCTGCGCAAGCAGGGTGGGGCGCGCTATCAGGTGTTGATCGGCGGGCATGGCGGACGCGGGGCGCGGCTCGGCGAGCCGCTGGGCGCCTCGTTCGCGGCCGCCGAGGTGCCCGAGGTGATCGACACCCTGCTCGGCGTCCATCACCACTGGCGCCTGCCCGGCGAGCCCTTCGCCGGCACCGTGCGCCGGGTCGGCACCGCGCCCTTCCGCGCGGCGCTGGAGCTGCGCGCCGCCGCGGCGCCGCGGGAGGTGGCCCATGGCTGATCGTCGCGCCCCGACGCCGCAACAGTTGGCCGCCCGCGAGCGCGAGCTGGTCGAGCGCCTGCGCGCCTCGTGCCGCGCGTACTCGCCGGTGGTCTTCGCCACCAGCCTGAGCGTCGAGGACATGGTGCTGACCGAGGTCATCTGCCGCGAGCGTCTGCCCATCGGCCTGTTCACCCTCGACACCGGGCGACTGCCGACCGAGACCCTGGCGCTGATCGAGCGGGTCGAGCGTCACTACGACATCCGCATCACGCGTTATGCGCCGCGCCCCGAGGCGGTCGACGACTATGTCCGCGAGTACGGTATCGACGGTTTCTACGACTCGATCGCCGCGCGCCGGGCGTGCTGCCGAGTGCGCAAGCTCGAACCCCTGGGACGGGCGCTGGCCGGACAGGCGGCCTGGATCACCGGGCTGCGCGCGGCGCAGTCGGTCACCCGCGTCGGTCTGGCGCCGCGCGCCTGGGACGCCGAGCACGGGCTGGAGAAGCTCAGTCCGCTGATCGACTGGAGCGAGGGCGAGGTGTGGGCCTTCATCCGCGCCCATCAGGTGCCCTACAACCCGCTCCACGACCAGGGCTATCCGAGCATCGGCTGCGCCCCCTGCACCCGCGCCATCACCGTCGGCGAGGACATCCGCGCCGGACGCTGGTGGTGGGAGCAGCCGGAGACTCGCGAGTGCGGGCTGCACCGCCGCGCCGAGCACGACGCGCCGTCGCCTTGATCGACGCCATCCCGAGCACGTCCCGGCCGTCGGCCGGGGCGGGCCCCATCGTATCGACACACAGGCCAGAGATGACCACCCTGACACCTTCACGTACCCGCACGCTCAGCCATCTCGACTGGTTGGAGGCCGACGCCATCCACATCCTGCGCGAGGTGGTCGGACAGTGCGCCAACCCGGTGCTGCTGTTCTCCGGCGGCAAGGATTCCATCTGCCTGCTGCGCCTGGCCGAGAAGGCCTTCCGCCCCGGGCCGTTGCCGTTCCCGCTGCTGCACATCGACACCGGGCACAACTATCCCGAGGTGCTCGCCTTCCGCGACGAGCGCGCCGCCGAGCTGGGCGCGCGGTTGATCGTGCGCTCGGTGGAGGACTCGATCGCGCGCGGCTCGGTGGTGCTCCGCGACCCCGGCGAGTCGCGCAACCGTCACCAATCGGTGACGCTGCTCGAGACGATCGAGGCGTTCGGCTTCGATGCCTGCATCGGCGGGGCGCGTCGTGACGAGGAGAAGGCGCGCGCCAAGGAGCGGATCATGAGCCTGCGCGATGCCTTCGGTCAGTGGGACCCGAAGCAGCAGCGCCCCGAGCTGTGGAGCCTCTACAACGCGCGCACCCACCCCGGCGAGAACATCCGCGCCTTCCCGATCAGCGACTGGACCGAACTCGACGTCTGGCAGTACATCCGTCGCGAACGTCTGGCGCTGCCGTCGATCTATTTCGCCCACTATCGCCCGGTGGTGCGCGTGGGGTCGCGGTTGCGTCCGGTCACCCCGCTGACCCCGGCGCGCGAGGACGAGCGCATCGAGACGCTGCGGGTGCGCTTTCGCACCGTCGGCGACATCACCTGCACCGCGCCGGTGGTCTCCGAGGCCGACACCCTGGAGGCGATCATCGCCGAGACCGCCGCCGCCACCCAGAGCGAGCGCGGCGCCACCCGGTTCGACGACCACACCAGCGAGTCCTCGATGGAGGAACGCAAGAAGGCCGGTTATTTCTGAGAGGACACCCCATGTCATCGCCACACGCATTCCCCGAGATCGACGACCACGGCCTGCTGCGCTTTCTCACCTGCGGCAGCGTCGACGACGGCAAGAGCACGCTCATCGGTCGGCTGCTGCACGACACCCGCGCGATCCTCGCCGACACCCTGGAGACGCTCGCTGCCACCTCGCGCCGACGCGGACTCGACGGGGTTGACCTGTCGCTGCTCACCGACGGGCTCGCCGCCGAGCGCGAGCAGGGCATCACCATCGATGTCGCCTACCGCTACTTCACCACCGGCACGCGCAAGTACATCATCGCCGACGCCCCCGGCCACGAGCAGTACACGCGCAACATGGTCACCGCGGCCTCCAACGCCGATCTGGCCATCATCCTCATCGACGCGCGCCGCGGCGTGCAGACCCAGACCCGGCGCCACGCCTATCTCGCCCACCTGCTCGGCATCCCCAATCTGGTGGTCGCGGTCAACAAGATGGATCTGGTCGATCACGACGCCGAGGTGTTCGCGCGCATCCGGCGCGACTTCCTCGACTTCGCCGCCTGGCTCGGCATCGAGGGGGCCTGCTTCGTGCCGATCTCGGCGCTCCACGGCGACAACGTCGTCGAGCGTGGCGCGCACCTCGACTGGTATCGGGGGCCGACCCTGGTCGAGCTGCTCGAGCGCGCGCCCAGCGCCCAGGGCACGCGTCCGGACGTCTTCCGCTTCCCGGTGCAGTACGTCTGTCGCCCGCGCGACTCTGCCGATCCGGCGCTGCACGACTATCGCGGCTACATGGGGCGGGTGGAGTCCGGCGCCATCGCCGTCGGCGATGCGGTGATGGCGCTGCCCTCGGGGCGGACCAGCCGGGTGCGCGACATCCAGATCGGCGGGGTCGGTCAGCCCGAGGCCGGGCCCGAGCAGTCCGTCACCCTGTTGCTGGAGGATGCACTCGACATCTCGCGCGGCGACCTGCTGGTGCGCCCCGATCGGGCGCCGGCGCCCCGGCGCGAGCTCGAGGCCCATCTCTGCTGGCTCGCCGAGCGTCCGCTGTCGGCCTCGCGTCACTACCTGCTGCGCCACACCACCCGCGAGGTCCGCGCCCGGGTCGCGGCCATCGAGCACCGCATCGACCTCAACGCGCTGACGCACCAACCGGCCACCGAGCTGGGGATGAACGACATCGCCCGGCTGCGCCTTCGGCTCGCCCAGCCCATCCACCCCGACCCCTACGCCAGCAACCGCGCCACCGGCGCCTTCGTCCTCATCGACGAGAGCACCAACGACACCGTGGGGGCGGGGATGATCCTCTGAGCGCCGCGCCGGGGTTGCCGACGGCGACCCCGGCG
>NZ_RHFJ01000076.1:0-13656 GCF_003718675.1 Marichromatium sp. AB32 | reverse complement strand
ATCTGCCGGATGATTATAAAATATTTTTTGTTATAGATAATTTTTGTCGATTTCTCTTGACGATCCTTAATCCAGGCTGGCTCCAGCGGCCGGGCACCCAGGTGGGGCGGTGTTCGGAAGGGGGGAGTGGTCGTCGGGGTGGCCGACACAGGGTCCGGGCTGGCTCCCGGTGCAGGAGGTGGCGTCGGCGATCACGCGCGCCGGGGGCTGGGGTGATCGCCGGGGCCTGTGTGGGGGCGGGGGTGTCAGCCGATCGGCTGACCGGCCTGGATCAGCTCGATCGGGTAGCCGTCGGGGTCCTCGACGAAGGCGATGATGGTAGTGCCGGCGTTCATCGGGCCGGCCTCGCGGAGGATCTTGCCGCCCTGCGCGCGGATGCGGGCGGTGGCGGCCTGGGCGTCCTCGACCTCGATGGCGATGTGGCCGTAGCCGTTGCCGAGGTCGTAGTGCTCGACGCCCCAGTTGTAGGTCAGTTCGAGCACGGTGTGGTCGGACTCGTCGCCGTAGCCGAGGAAGGCGAGGGTGAACTCGCCCTCGGGATAGTCCTTCTGGCGCAGCAGCCGCATGCCGAGGACCTGGGTGTAGAAGTCGATGGCGCGTTGCAGGTTGCCGGTGCGCAGCATGGTGTGCAGCAGTCGCATGGGGGTCTCCTCGGGGCCGCCCGGTGGCGGCCCGTCGATCGTTGGTGGTGGAAAGGGTCCCTGTCAGTGCTCGTCGATGCGCCCGAGGTCGAGCCCGTCGAGCTGTTCGAGCTCGGCGGCGCGGCGCTCGCCGTAGCCGAGCGCGCGGAAGTCCATGATCCCGTCCGGGGCGTGACAGTCGGCGCAGCCGTGGGCCTCGCGCTGGATGCCGTGGTTGACCATCAGGGTACCCATCTGGCGCATCCAGTGCGGTTCGACCTGGGGGCCGAGCCGGCCGGTCTCGTCGAGCGGATAGTTCGCCGTCCAGCCATCGAGCACGCCGAAGTAGGCCATGAACTCGTCCATCATGTAGACCTTGAACGGGGTCTGGTACATGCGCTGGACGATGGGGTCGCGCAGCGCCTGCACAACCGCCGCGCGACTGTCGCCGGTGGCGTAGTAGGTGGCGTAGTCGAAGGGCAGGATCATGGCGCCGAACGGACCCTGGTTGGCGGTGTCCTCGTACATCATCGCGTTGAACAGCTTGAACGGATAGATGCGGCTCTTGCCGCCTTCCATCACCGGGCGCAGGTTGCGCTCGATCATCGCGCGCCGCTGCGCGAGCAGCTCGGGGGTGAGCTGGGAGAGCGGATCGGTGGCGGCGCGGACATAGGCCTCGACGTCGATCTCGGGATAGTCGGCCTTGAGCGCCTCGGCCCTGGCGCGCACCGCGGCGATGACCTCGGGGTCGTCGATGCGGGTGATCTGCGCCATCAGCGGGTCGTAGCTGCCGTCGCCATCGGGGTTGCTGCCGAGGGCGTTGGCGAGGAAGGTGCCGTTGCCGTTGAACCACAGATAGGTAAAGCCCTTGCCGGGCGCGCCAGAGCGGTAGATGTCGGTCGGCTCGTAGATGCCTTCCTCGGCGTTCCAGGTCGGGTGGACCCAGTCGCGCAGCACCACGTTGTTGTCCTCGAGCGCGGTGATGTGACAGGTCTCGCAGGCGAGGCGGTCGATATGGCCGTTGAGCAGCGCCTTGTGCTCGGAGGCGTTGTGCGGCGCGCGGCTGTGACAGCCCTCGCAGGCGACCTCTTTGTCGGGCAGGTCGTTGGCGACCAGGTCGACGCCGAAGCGCCCGCGCGGGATCTTGTGGCCCTCGGGGACGTGGCAGTCGGTGCACTGGATGTCGGCGGCGGCGTGGACGTCGGCCTCGGGGCTGAACGGGTTGCCGCGCTTGGCGCCCTGGTGGAGCAGGCGCTGGTGACGCTCGCCGAGTGCCTGGGCGGCCTGGTTGGCGTGATAGGCGTCGCCGCCCATGTTGTGCTGGTGACAGCGCAGACAGTTGTCGCTGGTGACCGGGCCGACGGTGAGCGCGGCGCGCATGCTGCGGTCCTGGTTCCAGCGCAGGCCGTGCGCGTCCTCGATGACATAGCGCTGGTTCATGTCGTAGTCGGTGGCGTGACAGATCAGGCAGTCGATCCCGGCCTTGGCCTCGGTCGGGACGTCGCCGATCGGCATCATCTTCTCGGTGGCCGGCTGGTAGTTGCCGCCGATGTGACACTGGCCGCAGCCCTCGCTGCGCAGCACCACCTCGCCCTCGGCGTGCTCCGGGCGGCTCTCGATCAACGCCGCCCAGCCGGTCCAGGAGAAGCTGCCGGGGATGCCGCAGGCGCGGTTGATCTTGCCCACCGGGATCGGTCGTTCGCCGGGGGCGTTGACCTCGCGCCCGTCGTAGCCGTAGGTCGAGAAGCCGGGCGAGTCGCTCTGGAACTTGAAGTGCACCGAGTTGACCAGGTCGTCGAGGGTGTCGACCACCGAGGTGGTGCCGTCGCCGTGGGTGACCTCGATGGTGGCGTGACACTGCAGACAGGTCTTGGGACCCTCGTAGCGACGGATGCCGGCCTCGCGGAAGTACTTGATATGGCTCGGCTCGGTGGCGCGGACCACCGAGGGGGTGTTCATCAATATCTCGATGCGCACCTCGCGGGCGAACGCCGACTCGGCCTCGGCCTCGGCCTCGACCCGCTCGGCGGCGCGCGCGCGTCGCGCCTCCTCGGTCAGGTCGCGTGCCATGCGCTCGAACGCCTGGTCGGTGAGCGCACGCGAGCTGGCGTAGTCCAGCGGCGCGTTGATCTTGCCGACGTAGGCGTCGAACAGCACCGGATAGAGCAGCCGGTAGACGAGATAGAGCGCGAGCAGCGCCAGCGCCCCGGCGAGCAGGAGGCGCCTGCGTCTGGTCTGGAGTAGGGGTGCGAGTACGTGCTTCATGACGCGTGCCGATCGGTCTCTTGGGTGTCGTCGGAGGTGCCGTGCTCACCGGTGAGCATGGCGCGCAGGTTGGCGGTGAGGCTGTCGCCGATGGTGATGATGTAGACGTGCACGAGCAGGAAGAGCACCAGCAGATAGCTGGTGAGCACATGGGTCATCGCCACCAGCCACAGGGTGCTGATGCCCAGCAGGGTCTCGGGCAGCAGCGGCGAGAGCAGAAAGCCCAGACCGCTGAGGATCAAGAGCGGCATCAGCAGGTACATGGCACCGAGATAGCTCAGTTGCTGGAGCACGTTGAACTTGGCCGCCGGCCCGGCGTGGAAGGGGTGGGGCTCGTCGCGGAAGATGCCGTAGGCGTAGTAGCGCGCCTGCACCCAGAGATCCCGCACCAGCCCGCGCGGCCGGGGCAGATAGTGACGGCCGTTGTCGCTCTTGAGGTTGGCGAGGACGAAGGCGATCCAGCCGAGCGCGAGCAATGTCCCGGAGACGTTGTGGATCGCCACCGCCTGGTTGAAGCCGAGCAGCCAGTCGGTGCCGGCGTAGTGCATGCTCACGCCGCTGACCATCAGCGCCAGGAACAGCGCCGCGTTGTACCAGTGCCAGGCCCTCAGCCACAGTGGATAGAGTGGGGATGTGCTCATCGGTCGTTCTCCTTGCGGCGGCGGGCGAGGCGATAGCGGCCATAGCCGTGCAGCGCGATGACCAGCGCCACCAGCGCGAGGATGGCGAGGCTCAGGGCGTCGAGCAGCGGGCTGCGGCTCATGCCGACGATATAGGCGTCGTTACGCACCAGGCTCGTCAGCCAGCCGTGCTCGGCCTGGTCCTGGGCGAGGCGGTAGCGATAGAGCCCCTCGCGCAGTCGCGAGTCGCGGCTGTGACAGGCCACGCAGCGCTTGCTGCTGTCGGCGGCGGCGAGGATCTGGTGACTGGCCTGGGGGGTGGTCGGGGTGTGGCAGTCGATACAGCGCACCGCCGCCCAGTGGGCGTCGCGCTGCGGCAGCCAGGCGTGCGAGCCGCGTAGCGGGTCGGTCACCCGGTGGTGGCAGTCGAGACAGGTCTGGTTGTCGCGCCGCACGATGGCGCCGAGGTCGTCGCCGACCTGGGAGGCGCGGAAGGCGTGCGGATCGTGACAGCTGTGACAGTCGAACTGGCGCAGCTTGTGGTGATCGGAGCTGGCGTGGACGCTGGCGGCGAACTCCTCGGCGATGCGATCGAGCCGGTAGGTGGCGTCGGCCGGGTCGTCGGCGTGACACTCGACGCAGCCGAGCTGCTCGTCGGCGAGCTTGGCGCGGTGCGGATAGCGGCCATAGCCACGGGCGTGACAGTCGCTGCAGGCGAGTTCGGCATGTGCCGAGTGATCGAGCCGCTGTGGATCGAGCGCGAGGCTGCGGATCTCGCCGCTGTCGGGCTCGCGATAGGCGAGGGTCGACATGGCGTGACAGCGCAGGCATTCATGATCGCGCGCGGTCTCGACGGCGCTCGCCACGGGGGCGAGCAGGCTCGTCACGAGCGCGAGCAGGGCGCCCGCCAGCCAGCGGGTTGGACGGGGACGTGAGCAATGATGGGTCATGATCTCTGTGTCGGTGGCGGACGGTGCGGGCGTCGGTCCGACGCCCCGTCGTTGCTGCCGCGATCGCGACGAGGTCGCGCCCGCGTTACCCGGGCGACGTGTCGGCGGTCCCGGTGACGAGGGATCGGGATGCGCCGCCGAGACTCAGCATGCCCAAACCCTCGCCCCCTTAGAAGGCGGATTCGTCGATTGGTTGCGACAGATCATCGTCGCTCGGTGGACGCGTGTGACGTCTCCTCGATGCGAAAGCGCGAGACCGTGTCGGCCAGACCCTCGGCCAGGCGCGCGAGATCGCCGCTGATCTGGGCCGCGTCGTGGGCACCGCTGCGCATCTGCGAGGCGCTGTCGGTGATGTTGCGCGCCTGGCCGTCGAGCTGGTTGGTCGCCGCCGATTGCTGGGTGACCGCGGTGGCGATCTCGCCGCTCTGGGCGCGGATGGTGTCGATCAGGTCGGCGATCTCGGCGAAGCGGGTGCTGGCGGCGAGGGTGCGCTCGACGGCCTGTTCGGCGCGCGCCTCGCTGGTGCTGACGCCCTGCGCCAGCTGCTGGGCGTCGGCGCGGACGCGCTCGAGGATGGTGCCGACCTCGGTGGTCGAGCGCTGGGTGCGGGTGGCCAGGGTGCGGACCTCGTTGGCGACGACGGCGAAGCCGCGCCCGGCCTCGCCGGCGCGCGCCGCCTCGATCGCGGCGTTGAGCGCAAGCAGGTTGGTCTGCTCGGCGATGGCGTGGATCACCGTCAACACCTGGTCGACGTCGCGGGTATCGGCGTCGAGCTGGCGCAACTGCTCGGCCATGCCCGCAACCTCGGTGGCAAGGTGCTCGACCGCCTGACGCGAGTCGGCGGAGATCTCGCGGCCATCGTTCGCTCGTTGCTGGGCGCGATCGGCAGCCTCGGTGGCGCGCTCGCTGCTTTCGGCGACCTGGGCGGTGCTGCTCGAGAGCTGACTGAGCGCTGCGGCGACCTGATCGGCCTCGCCGTGATGGGCGTCGGCGCGTTCGCTGATGCGCTGGGCGATCTCGGCGGTCTGGCGGGTGTGGTCGAGGGTGGTGGCGCTGGCCGTGGCGACCTCGCCGACCAGGGCGCGCATCTTCTCGGCAAAGCGGTTGAAGGCGTCGGCGAGCTGGTCGATCTCGCGCACCGGCGAGTGGGCGAGACGGCGGGTGAGGTCGCCCTCGCCCTCGCCGATGTCGCGCATCGCCGCGATCGCGCCGCGTAGCGGGTGCAGCACCGAGCGCAGGATGGCCACGCCGATGGCGAGCACCAGCAATACGGCCAGGAGGTTGATCGTCAGGGTGGTGCGGGCGATGTGCTGCATCTCCTGATCGCTGTCGGCGAACACCGCCTGCTGAGCCGCGGTGGTGCTCTGCTCCAGCGCCGCGAGGCTGTCGTGCATGGTCGCGGTGGCGGTGCGCTGCTCGGCAAGCGCCGCGCCCTGGGCCTGACGGGCCTGCAGCAGCGCCGCGCGCAGCGACAACAAGGAGTCCTGCTCGGCGCTGATGCGTCGGGCGAGGGCGTCGAGATCCTGCGCCAGCTCGGCGCCGAGCGAGGCGGTGTCGGCATCATCGAGCAGTGTGCGCAACTCATCGAGAGTGACCCGGAGACGCTCGAGTGCCGGGGCGAGGCGATTGTCATGCAGGCTCATCAGCGCCTGATGGCGCTCGGCGCTGCCGAGCAGGCCGGCAAGGGTGGCGAGCTGGGCGGTCTGGATCTGTAGCTCGCCGCCGAGTCGGGCGGCGCGCCGCACCCGGTCGTCGAGCAGCCGCTTGGCCGCCTCCCTGAGCGCCGCGTCATCGGCCGTCGGCGCGCGCAGCGCGCGGGTGAGCATGATCTGCGCGCTGGCGTTGCGGAAGGCCAGCTCCTCGACCAGCTCGGCGATGTGTGACTGCAATGCGGTAAAGGCCTGGTCGAGGTCGTTGCCGACGCCGGCGAGCTGTGCGCGCAGCCGGTGGATGCGCAGCATCTCGCCGGCGACCCGCTCATCGGCGTCGAGTAGGGTGGTCAGTGCCGTCTCGAGTGATTGCAGTGGCGCGTCCGCGTCGGTGGTGGCACGGCGCAGTGCCGAGATCCCGCGATCGAGCCGTTGCGCGATCGGGGCGCGTGGCGTGAGGGCCTCGAGTTGCTCGGCATCGCTGCTGGCGAGCACCTCGGTCTGGCGGGTGAGCAGCGCCTGCAGGGCGCCGAGGATGTTGCCCTGGTGGGTCTGGGCGCGCGAGAGCTCGACGAGCTGGGCACGACTGTCGCGCATTCCGGTATTGGCGAACAGGATGGCCCCACCCAGGATGGCCAGGGCCCCGACGCTGACAGCGAGCAATACGATCAGCAGGGTTCGGATCGAGGTGCGGGGTGGGCGCTGGTCGGTCATTCTTGCTCCTTGTGTCGACGAGCCGGCTAACTGGCTAACCGGCTAACTCTAGAGGATCGTCCAGATTCTCTCTGTGAACCATTGGGTGTCTACGCCATCCGGTCCGCGATCAGGGGCAGGACCGGGGCGCATCGCACCCGCCCCGGTCGGGGCGGGCATCGCTCAACGACGGCGTTGCGTGCGTGAACCGCGCAGCGAGGTCACCCCGGCGATGATCACCGCCAGGGTGACGACGGCCACGATCAGGGTGGCGAGGGCGTTGATCTGCGGCGAGACGCCCATGCGCACGCTCGAGTAGACCACCATCGGCAGGGTGGTCGAGCCGGGGCCGGAGACGAAGCTGGCGATCACCAGATCATCGAGCGAGAGGGTGAAGGCGAGCAGCCAACCCGAGAGCAGCGCCGGGGCGATCAGCGGCAGGGTGATGCGCAGATAGACGGTGAGCGGACGCGCGCCGAGGTCCATCGCCGCCTCCTCCAGCGAGGCGTCCATCTGCGCCAGACGGGTGCGCACCACCACCGCGACATAGGCGGTGGAGAAGGTGATGTGGGCGATGGCGATGGTGGTGAAACCGCGCCCGTCGGGCCAGCCGAGGCCGTGCTGCATGGCCACGAACAGCAGCAGCATCGACAGACCGATGATGACATCGGGCATCACCAGCGGCGCGGTGAGCAGCAGCTCGAAGGCGTTGCGGCCGCGGAAGCGGCCGTGGCGCACCAGGGCGTTGGCCGCGAGGGTGCCGAGCACCACCGCCAGGGTGGCGTTGACCGCGGCGATGCGCACGCTCAGCCAGGCCGCCTCGAGCAGCTGCTGGTTGTGCAGCAGCTCGCGATACCACTTGATCGAGAAACCCGACCACACCGTCACCAGTCGCGACTCGTTGAAGGAGTAGACGATCAGCAACAGGATCGGCACGTAGAGGAAGGCGTAGCCGAAGGCGAGCAGGCTGAGCAGGGGCCAGCGACGGCGTCTCATGCGCTGTCCTCCATGCGCCGCTCGAGACGCTGCATCAGCACGAAGGGCACCACCAGCAGCCCCAGCAGCACGATCGCCAGGGCGGCGGCGAGCGGCCAGTCCTTATTACCGAAGAACTCGGTCCACAGCAGCTTGCCGACCATCAGCGTCTCCGGGCCGCCGAGCAGGTCGGGGATGACGAACTCGCCGACCACCGGGATGAACACCAGCATGCTGCCGGCGACGATGCCGGCGAGCGACAGCGGCAGGGTGACGCGCACGAAGGCGCGCAGCGGCCGGCAGCCGAGATCGGCGGCGGCCTCGAGCAGGGTCGGGTCGAGGCGCGAGAGATTGGCGTAGAGCGGCAGGATCATGAACGGCAGATAGGAGTAGACCACCCCGATATAGACCGCGGTCTGGGTGTGGAGGATGTTGAGCGGGGTGTCGATCACCCCGAGCGCGAGCAGCAGGTGGTTGAGCAGACCGTTGGTCTTGAGGATGCCGATCCAGGCATAGACCCGGATCAGAAACGAGGTCCAGAACGGCAGGATCACCAGCATCAGCAGCGGGATGCGCCAGCGCGGCGGGGCGGTGGCGATGGCATAGGCCATCGGATAGCCGATCAGCAGACAGAGCAGGGTGCAGACCAGCGCCACCCACAGCGAGTTGAGGAAGGCGGTCAGATAGATGCTGTCTTCCCACACCAGCATGAAGTTCTGCAGGTTGACCTGGATCTGCAGCACGCCCGATTCGAGCCACTCCCACAGCGGGGTGTAGGGCGGCTGGCCGAGCCGTGGCTCGGCGACGCTGATCTGCAGCACGATCAGCAGCGGCAGCAGGAAGAACACGCCGAGCCACAGATAGGGCAGGCCGATGTTGACGACGCGGCTGAGGCGCTGGCGGCGTGCGGGTGGGTTGTCTTGAGGTGCGGGCATCGCGGTGTGTCGGGGTGGTTCCTGAGCGGGTTGGGCCAGAGGCGTTGGCGTTGCTGGGGCCTCGGAGCGGTTTGGCGCAACGCCTGCACCCGCCCGGGCCGGTGCGGCGCGGGCGGGTGTGGTGCATGGCGCGGCGCGCGCGTCGGGCTATTCGGTCAGCACCACCGCGCTGGTCGGCGACCACTCGATGGCGACCTCCTGGTCCCAGGTCAGCACCTGCTCGGTGCGCGGCTGGGTGTTGGTCAGGGTCATCTCGACGCGTTGGCCCTCGACGCGCAGCCGATAGATGGAGACGTCGCCGAGATAGGCGATGTCCTCGACCACGCCGCGGAGCTGGTTGACGCCGTCCTCGCGATAGTCGAGACACAGTCGCATCTTCTCCGGTCGCACCGCCAGCGTCACCGGGGTACCGAGGGCGAGCGGGTGGAAGTTGCGCACCCGCATCGGTCGGCCCAGCCGGGTCTCGATCAGCAGCTGGTCGCCGTCGCTCTCGACCACCTTGCCCTCGAACTGGTTGATCGAGCCGATGAACTCGGCGACGAAGCGGCACGAGGGGTACTCGTAGATCGCCGTCGGGGTGTCGACCTGCATGATCTGACCGGCGTCCATCACCGCGATCCGGGTCGACATGGTCATCGCCTCTTCCTGATCGTGGGTGACGGTGATGAAGGTGATGCCGAGTCGCTCCTGGAGGTTGACCAGCTCGAACTGGGTGTTCTCGCGCAGGCGCTTGTCGAGCGCCCCGAGCGGTTCGTCGAGCAGCAGCAGCTTGGGGTGCTTGGCGAGGCTGCGCGCCAGCGCCACGCGCTGGCGCTGGCCGCCGGAGAGCTGCTCGGGCTTGCGCCGGCGCAGCTCGGCGATGCGCAGCAGTTCGAGCATCTCGTCGACCCGCTCGGCGCGCTCGCCGCGCCCGAGCCGCTCCTGCTTGAGCCCGAACTCGATGTTCTGCGCCACCGTCATGTGCGGAAACAGCGCGTAGGACTGGAACATCATGTTGACCGGGCGCGAGTAGGGCGGCACGTCGGTGACGTCGACCCCGTCGATATAGATCCGCCCCGCCGTCGGGTACTCGAGCCCGGCGAGCATCCGCAGCAGGGTCGACTTGCCGCACCCCGAGCTGCCGAGCAGCGAGAAGAACTCGCCCTTGAAGATGTCGAGGCTCAGGTCCTCGACGGCATGGTGCTCGCCGAAGCGCTTGCTGACCCGCTCGATGCGCACATAGGGCGTGGCCTTGGGGTCCTGCCAGGTGTCGAGGTTGCGGCGGTCGAGGGCGATGGGCATGGACGAGTTGCGCTCCGCCACGTCAGCGGTTGGCCTTGAGCCGGGTCCAGCGGCGGTTGAGGTCGCGGATCTCGCGATCGCTGCGCTGGTTGGGCACGAACAGCCGCGCCTTGACCTCGGCCGGCGGATAGATGCCCGGATCCTCGCGCAGCGCGGCCTCGACCAGCGGCGTGGCCGCGAGGTTGGGGTTGGCGTAGTAGACGTAGTCGGAGACGGCGGCGATCACCTCCGGCTGCAACAGGTGGGCGATGAAGGCGTGCGCGGCCTCGGGGTTGGGCGCATCGCTCGGGATCGCCATCACGTCGGTCCACATCGCCGCGCCCTCGCGCGGGATGCGATAGATCACCTCGACCCCCTTGCCGGCCTCGTCGGCGCGTTCCTGGGCCTGCAGCACATCGCCCGAGTAGCCGTGGGCGATGCACAGGTCACCGTTGGCCAGGTCGCTGATGTACTGCGAGGAGTGGAAATAGCGGATATGGGGATAGACGCCCTTGATCAGCTCGGCGGCGGCGTCGAGATCGGCGCGTTCGAGACTGTTGGGGTCCTTGCCGAGATAGGCCAGCGCGGCGGAGAAGACCTCGGTCGGGTCGTCGAGCAGGGCGATGCCGCAACCGGCGAGCCTGGCGGCGATCTGCGGGTCGAAGACCAGCGCCCAGGTGTCGAGCGGGACCTGGTCGCCGAGGATCTCGCGGACCTTGGCACGATTGATCCCGAGCCCCGAGGTCCCCCACATGTAGGGGACGAGGTGGGCGTTGTCGGGATCGATCTCGGCGAGGCTGGCCATGATCTCGGGATCGAGTCGATCCAGCCCCGGCAGCTGCGACTTGTCGAGCGGCAGATAGAGCCCGGCGCGGATGTGGCGCGCGGCGAAGGGGCGCGCGGTGGGGAAGATCAGGTCGTAGCCGCTGCTGCCGGCGAGCAGCTTGGCCTCGAGGATCTCGTTGGCGTCGTAGAGATCGAGCACCGGGCGGATGCCGGTGCCGGCCTCGAAGGTCTCGAGGGTGTCCTCGGCGAAGTAGTCGTTCCAGTTGTAGAGATGGACCTGCTCCTCGGCGAGAGCGAGGGGCGCCACGGCCCAGAGCGACAGCGACAGGAGGAGGTTGGCGAGCTTACGCACGTGCGCGATCCCCATGGAAGAAGTGGTAGTGGTGGTGGAGGTTCGTTCGAGCGCGCAATCGTACTGCATTCGTGGGTCCGCTCGCATTACCCGAGTGGCGAATGGCGACGGGGTGGAGGCGCGCGCGAGAGGCCTCATAATGGTTGTCGGTTGATGAGATCAGTGGAGGGGCGGTTGACAGCGCACGACAGACAGCTCGATGAGCAGCGGTTTCGCATCGGTTCGGTCTCCCAGCTGACCGGGGTGCCGGCCGAGACCCTGCGGGTCTGGGAGCGACGTTACGCGGTGGCCAGCCCGGCGCGCACGCCCTCCGGGGTCCGTCTCTACAGCGCCGAGGACGTCGCTCGCTTGACCTTGATCAAGCGTCTGGTCGATCGCGGCGATGCCATCGGCAGCGTGGCGCGGCTCGATCTCGGCCAGTTGCGCGGACGCCTGCAGGGGCCGGACCTGCTCGACCCGATGGCGAGCGTCCGCCCGCCGTGCCGGGTGATGGTGGTCGGCGCGGCGCTGGGCGAGCGGCTGCGCCTCGAGGGCGGGCTGCCCGAGGAGGTGGTGCTCGAGCGCGCCTTCGACACCGCCACGAGCTTCCTCGCCGACCCGCTGACGCTGTGTCCCGATGTCCTGGTGGTCGAGCAGCCGACGCTGCATCTCGATCAGCTCGACGACCTCCGGCGATTGCAGATGCATGCCGGGGCGGCGCGTACCGTGGTGGTCTATGTGTTCTCCAGCAGCACCACGCTGAGCCGGCTCGAGGCGCTGGGGATGAGCGCGCGCCGCGCGCCGCTGACCACCGCCGAGCTGGCCCGTTGCTGTCTGTCGCTGCAGCCCGGGGTCGCAGCGGCCGGTCTCGATCCCGAACTGGGCTACGGACCGCCGCCGCGGCGCTATTCCGACTCGGAACTCATCGAGATCGCCGCCGCCTCGCATACCCGTTGCGAGTGTCCGCGTCATCTCGTCGACCTGATCCAGGCGCTGGCCGCCTTCGAGCGCTACGGCGCCGAGTGTGAGAGCCGCAGCAGCGATAACGCACTGCTCCACGCCGCCCTCTATCGCTCCACCGCGCATGCGCGCGCAATCCTCGAGAACACCCTGGCGCGCACGCTCTCGTTGCTCGCCGGCGGCGCCTGTGGTCAAGATAAGGACTGATCTGCGCCGCGGTTGCGGTTAAACTGACCGGCTTCCGTGCCACGCGGCCCATCGCGTCCTCACGGGGGATTGCCGCGCGGGGCTTGCCGCCGCGCCGTGGGACGAGGCCTCGCTCCCGCCTGCGCCCGGGTCCGCCGGGCGCCCGCTGTCAACACCACTGGACCGTCTCGGACTCTAGCTATGATTTCGCTCCTGGACTATGGCGCCGGCAATGTCCGTAGCCTGCGCAACGCCATTCACGCACTCGGCTTCTCGCTCACCGAGATCGAACGCCCCGAGGACATCCTCAAGGCCGAACGCCTCATCTTTCCCGGCGTCGGCGCCTTCGGCGCGGCCATGGAGCGCCTGCACCGACTCGGCTATGTCGAGCCGCTGCGCGAATATCTCGCCGCCGGACGCCCCTATCTGGGGATCTGCATCGGTCTGCAGACCTTGTTCGAGGGCAGCGAGGAGTGTCCCGGGGTCGCCGGCCTGGGGCTGATCCCGGGGCAGGTGCGCCGCTTCGACGACAGCGAGCTGGCGGTACCGCACATGGGCTGGAACGATGTGCGCGTCGAGCGCGACTCGCCGCTGTTCGCCGACTATGCCGGCGAGAAGTTCTACTTCGTCCACTCCTTCCGCGCCGAGCAGAGCGCCGAGAACGCCGACTGGGTGCTGGCGAGCAGCGACTACGGCAGCCCCTTCGTCAGCGCCGTGCAGCGCGGTCAGGTCGGCGCGGTGCAGTTCCACCCGGAGAAGAGCGGGGCGGCGGGGTTGCGGTTGCTGCGCCGCTTCCTCGCCGGTGATGCGGTGCCCGAGACCCCGGCGGTGCGCGAGGCCGCGGCGGCGCCGACCAAGCTGGCGCGGCGCGTGATCGCCTGTCTCGACGTGCGTGCCAACGACGCCGGCGATCTGGTGGTGACCAAGGGCGATCAGTACGACGTGCGCGAGTCCGGCGCGGTGCGCAACCTCGGCAAGCCGGTGGAGCTGGCCGCGCGCTACTACGAGGAGGGCGCCGACGAGGTGACCTTCCTCAACATCACCGGTTTTCGCGACTTCCCGCTCGCCGACCAGCCGATGCTCGAGGTGCTCGAGCGCGCCTCGGAGCGGGTGTTCGTGCCGCTGACCATCGGCGGGGGCATCCGCGCCTTCTCCGACGCCGAGGGCACCCACTACTCGGCGCTCGACGTCGCCGACCGTTATTTCCGTGCCGGCGCCGACAAGGTCTCGATCGGCTCCGAGGCGGTGCACATCGTCGAGCAGGCGCTCGCGCGCGGCGGCGAGGGCGACGGCACCAGCGCCATCGAGCAGATCGCCGAGGTCTACGGCAATCAGGCGGTGGTGGTCTCGATCGATCCGCGCCGGGTCTATGTCGAGCGCCCCGAGGAGACCCGTCACCACACCGTCGAGACCGCCGAGCCCAGAT
>NZ_RHFJ01000075.1:0-13953 GCF_003718675.1 Marichromatium sp. AB32 | reverse complement strand
CCCCCTTGTAGAGCGGCCCGAAACCGTGATCGGACATCACGCACAGGGTCACGTCCTCGGGCACCAGCGCCAGCAGCTCGCCGAGACGGCGGTCGAGATCCTCGTAGGCGCGCTCGACCAACTCGCCGTAACGGGCATGGTCGCGGGCGTTGTACTCGGGGTGGGCCGGATCACGGAACTTCCAGAAGTTGTGCTGGGCACGGTCGGTCGACTCGAACACCACCACGAACAGGTCCCAGGACTCGCGACCGAGCAGATGCGCGGCGGCGCGGAAGCGGTTCTCGGTGATCTCCTCGATGCTGCGCGCATAACGCCCGACGGCACGGCGCGAGAGCCGCCGCTCGACGCGTTCGAGACGGTAGCCGCCGGTGACCCGGTCGAGCTCCTCACGAAACTCCGACGGATGGACGAAGGCGCTCTCCAGGCTCGGCGTGTCCATCCCCGAGACCATCACCCCGTTGATCGGGTCGGGCGGGAAGGTGAAGGGCACGTTGAGCACGCAGCTCCGACGCCCGCGCGCGCTCAGCAGACTCCACAGCGGCGGTCGGCGACGGTAGGAGGCGTTGAAGAAGCGGGTCTCGTAGGAGCCGGCCTCGACCGGACCGAAGAAGTCGTTGACCCCGTGCGCCCCGGGGGTGACCCCGGTCATGAACGAGGTCCAGGCCGGCGGGCTCAACTCGGGCACGCTGGAGTCGAGCGTGCCGCTCGCCCCGCGCGCGATCAGCCGCGCCAGATTGGGCAGCCGGCCGGCATCGAGCAGCGGCTGCATGATGTCGAAGGTGGCCCCGTCCATGCCGAAGACCATCACCCGGTTGTTGCTCTGCGTCATCTCGTCTCCCCCATGCCCCGGGCGCTCAGGCCCGGCTCAGTCGCCCGCCGCGAGCGAGCCGTCCGCCCAGCCCCCGCAACAGTCTCAGGTCCTCGGCCGCGAGACCGAGGCGCCAGCCCAGCGCCGCCAGCGCCAGCCCGACGCCCAGCCCGCACCACAGCGGCGCCAGCGCGCGCAGCCCGCTCAGCTCGCACCCCAGCACCACCACCACACCAGCCGCCGCCACCAGCAGCGGACGCCGGGCGAAGGGCTGCATCCCCAGCCGCGCCCGGACCATCAACAACCGCAGCCCGTTGAGCGCGACCAACGCGATGGCGGTCGCCAGCGCCGCGCCGAGCGGCCCGAGCAGCGGGATCAGCGCCAGGTTGAGCGCCAGGTTGAGCGCGATCGCGATCAGGTTGGCGAGCAGCTCCAGCCCCTGGTGACCGGTCATCGCCAGCACCTGACCGACCCCACCGCTGGCGCAGTTGAGCGCGTGACCGATCACCAGCACCGCCAGCACCCCGGCACCGGTGGCGACGAAGCCGGGGCCGAACAACGCCATCAACGGCTCGCGCGCGAGCACCGCCGCGCCCGCCAGCGGCAACGCCAGCAGCGTCAGCCAGCGCGTGGTGGCACGATAGAGATGGGCGACGCGCGCCGGATCGGCGCCACCGTGGGCACTGGCGATCAGCGGCGCGAGGATGCTGTTGACCGAACTCATCAGCGTCGAGGACAACAGCCCGGCGAGGGCGAGCGCGGCGGCATAGACCCCGACCTCGGCGACCGACACCCAGTGACCGAGCAGCAGCAGGTCGAGCGAGCCCATCAGCATCGCGGCGAAGCCGCTCAAAAACAGCGGCAGCGAGTAGCGCAGCACCACCCCGGCGCCCGGCGCGGGCGCGACGGCGGCGGACGGCGTGCGCGGCGCGCGCAGCGCGGCGCCGAGCTGACGGCGCAGCGCCAGCAGGATCAGCGCCAGCGCCACGCCATAGGCCAGCACCATCCCCCAGATCACCGCCCCGAGGCTGCCGCCGAGCAGATAGCCGCCGAGCGCGGCGCACAACAGCAGCGCCGGCAGCGCGAGCTGCTCGACCAGGGTCGCGTAACGGGTGGTGTGGAAGCCGCGGCTGGTCTCGACCCCGACGCGCAGCAGCGCCAGCGCCGGGATGGCGAAGGCGATACGTTGCAGGTGCGGGGCGAGCGTGGGATCGCCGAACCAGCCGATGGCGAGGGCATCGGCGCCGTGGAAGAGGGCCAGGGCCCAGAGCAGCGAGAGCGCCAGCGGGATCGAGAACACGGTACGCAACAGCGCCGGGATGGTCTCGGGGCAACCCTCGCCGAGCGCCAGCGCGAGAAAGCGCATGCCGCCGCGCGCCAGCCCGGCCACCGCCAGGGTGCGGGCGAACTCGCCGACGAGCAGACAGAGCGCCAGCGCGCCGAAGGCCGCCTCGCCGAACAGTCGGGTGACCAGCACCCTGAGGGCGAAGCCCAGCCCCTTGCCGGCGAAGGTGCCGGCGAGGGTGATCAAGGAGCCGCGCGCGGCCACGCCCAACGCGCCGTCGCCCTGGTGCGAGCCGGTCACCGCACGACCACCCTGGATGGATCAATCCCGACCACTGCGTGTTCTCCCGACCGTTCAAGCCCTCACGCCAAGTCGGCCGCATCCTGACCGGCCCGCGCCGGCGGGATACCGACGGATCGCGACCTTGCGATAGATAGAAGGATAACAGCAGCGCACCGGACCGACCTTGTTCCAGCGCAGCTCGCGCACACGCCACGCAACCATCGCCACTGGACCTGACACCCGCAGCCGACCGACAATAGGCCGATGCCACCCCGCTCTCGGGAGCGCCGATGACACCATCCAGCCGCCTCGCGACCCTGGCCCTGTTGCTGACGAGCCAACTGCTGCCGGCCTGCGCCCCCGAGAGCGGCCCCCGACCGCCACCCTGGGGCCGACCCGCCGCCCCCATGGCCGAGCGCCCGGCGCAAGGTCAGGGGCAGCGCCCGGCCATGGCACAAGTGGAGCGGGTCGAGGGTGAGCGGGTGCACCTGATCAGCGCCGACGGGCGCGCCCTCACCCGGACGCTCGGCGGACTGCGGCTGCTGCGTCACAGCCGCGTCGACCCCGCCGCGCTCACCCCGGGCGAGCGGGTGGTGGTCCCCCAGGGAGGCGCGGGACGGGGTCCGCTGCGCGGACGCGTGGTGGCCGGCACGCCGCCGCGGATCGAGACGCCCGGCGGCGAGACCCGAGCGCTCCCGACCGGCGCCCTGGTGTTGCGCGAACACGAGATCGGACGCGACGCGCTGACCCCGGGGACCCGGGTGCGCCTGACCCCGAACGCGCTGATCGTCGTCGACGGCGGCCCGGGAGGCGCACGCCCGCCAGGCGCGCCGAGCGTGCGCCCCGCCCTGGCCGGCGCACCGGCGCGGGCGGCGGCGCAACGCCCGACGGTCTCGCTGCCGATGCCCGAGACGGCGCCCGAGGACCACTTCGACCGGGCCCGGATGCAGGCCTCGCTGGACTCGCCCTTCGGCTTCTTCGACCCCAACATGCTGCGCTTCCGGCACACCTCCTGGAACCAGGGCTATGGCGAGACCATGCGCGCGCTCGGCGCCCACTGGGCGTCACAGGGCGCGACCTTCGCCTTCAGCTGGAACCTGGTGCAGGGGCGCGACGCCGACGGCGGCTGGGCCGGCTACGACTGGAGCCGGCTCGACGCCCTGGTGCGCTACAGCCAGGCCAACAACATCCATCTGGTGCCCATCCTCACCGCCTCGCCGCCGCAACCGACGGGCCAGCGCATGGCGCGCTCGATCCCGCGCAAGCCCGATGACACCGCCGCCTACAGCGCCTTCGTGCGCGCCGCGGTGGAGCGCTACGACGGCGACGGGCGCGCCGACATGCCCGGCCTGCGCGCGCCGATCCGGCGCTGGGCGGTGGAGAACGAACCCTATGCCAAGCGCTACTGGCAGGGCGACGGCGCCGACCTCGCCGACACCCTGATCCTCGCCCATCGCGCGATCCGCGCCGCCGACCCCGGCGCCGAGGTGATCGCCGGCATGGTGCGCGGTCCCGGCTGGCACGGCGACACCGACCCGCGCCGCTTCATGGATGCCTTCTTCGACCGGCTCGGCGCCCGCGCCGGGGGCGAGCGCCCCTATGACTATCTCGACCAGCACTGGATCGGCACCGCCCCGGGGGTGGCGCTCGAGCGCCAGTACGCCGAGCTGCGCACCTGGATCGACGACCTCGAGCGCGCCGCCGCGCGCAACGGCTTCGCGCCCGCGCCACTGGTCGCGCTCGAGCATGCCGGGCGCCATCAGGACGAGCGCGCCCAGGCCGAGGACGTGGTCAAGCGTCACGCCTATCTGCTCGGCTCCGGGTTCCGCTTGACCCTGTGGTCGGGGCTGCGCGCCGCCCCCGAGCGTGGCGCCAGCCCGGGCGACGGCTACTTCCGCCAGGTCACCCTGATCGACGCCGACGGGCGGCGCAAACCGGCCTATCACGCCTATCGGCGGATGACCGAGCGGCTCGACGGCTGCGACTGGCGGCGCACCCGGCTGCTGCGCGACGAACAGGGTCTGGTGGTGGTGCGCTTCCACTGTCACGACGCACCACTGCTGGTGGCCTGGAGCGACCGCTCGGGCGGCAGCGCAGCGGTACGCATCCCCATCGAGCACCCCGGGGTGAGGCGGGTGCGGGTCGAGTCGGCGCTGCCCGACAGCGGCCCCTCACCGCGCACCCTGGCGCTGGAGGACGGCGCGATCCGACTCGACCTCGACGCCACGCCACGCTACCTGAGCCCGGATGGACCGACTGGCGACGCCCCTTAACGCCACCCTGCAGCTCGCGCTCGCGCTACCCGCGGTGCTCGCCATCCTGATCTCGCCCTGGCTCGGGCTCGGGCTGGTCGCGCTGCTGTGGTTCTATGCCGCGAGCCTGCGCTGGCCGCTGACCGGTTTCCTGGTGGTCTATGGCGCGGCGCTGCTGATGAACATCAACCTGATCACCGACTCGCCGCTACGCGCGCTCGGCGAGCGCTACCCGCTGGCCCTCGGGCTCGCGCCGCTGCTGCTGCCGCTGCTTGCCGCGCGGCTGCTCGCCCGACGCGTGCCCGGCGCCGCCCCGACGATCGCCCCGCTCGACACCCTGCCGCCGCTGCTGCTGCTGTGGATGCTCGCCAGCTACGGTTGGAGCCTCGACCCGCTGCACGGCACGAGCATGGGGTTGAACCTCGCCTTCGGGGTCGGACTCTATTTCCTCATCCAGCTCTATGTCACCGACCGCCGCGCCCTCACCCTGACCCTCGGCTTCACCTTCGTCTGGGGCCTGGCGCTGGCACTGATGCTGGTGCTCTCCAACAAGATCGACACCAGCCCGCTGCAGGCGCTGCAGGTCCGGCTCGGCGCCGACTGGCGCTTCGAGCCCTCGCTGATCCTCTACGGCACCCGCGCCGGCGGCTTCGCGCCGCCGCAGATCGCCGGCACCGTCACCACCTTCGTGTTCATGGCCGGCTGCGCGCTCTGGCCCGAGTGCGGCGGGCGCGCCCGGCTGGTGCTCGCGCTGAGCGCCCCCTGGCTGATCTCCAACCTGCTGGCCACCGGCTCCAAGGGCGCCGCCGGCGCCTTCGTCATCGCCGTCTCGGCCTTCATCGCGCTCTACCCCGGGTTGCGCGGGCGACGGTTACTGACCGGGCTCGGCTTCCTCGTCGCGCTGGTCGCGATCATGGCCTTCAACGTGGTGGTGTTCAGCGCCGACCGGCTGGCCTCCGGGGCCGAGGTCAACGAGCTCTCCATCACCTTCCGGCTGGAGTTCTGGGAGGCCGGACTGGCGCTGCTCGGCGAGCGCTGGATCGGCGCCGGGCTCGGCGGCTTCGCCCATCTCGTCGACCCCTGGCCGGGGGCGCACAACTACTATTTCAGCATCCTCTTCGACGCCGGTCCGGTCGGCACCCTGTTGCTGCTCGGTTTCGTCCTCGGGGTGGTCGTCGAGCTGGCGCGCGCGCTGCGCGAGACCCGCGACCCGCGGCTGCGCCGCTATCTCTACTGTCTCGCCACCGCCCTGCTGGCACTGTTGATCCACGCCACCGTCGACTTCTCCTACGATTCGGCCTTCAGCTGGATGCTCTACGGGCTGATCGTCGCCACCGTGCGGATCGCGCGACGCGAGGCCGCCAGCCGCTATAATGGGCCGCCGCCGACCGCACACGCGCCGACAACCTCCGCCGCGGTCGTCCCCGACCCAGAGCATGACGACGCCACGAGATGGAGCTGATACAGATCCGCGACCTGCTGATCCGGCGTCGCCGCACGCTCGCCACCCTGTTCCTCGCCGTGGTGGCGCTGGTCGCGCTCTTCACCCTGGCGAGCGCGCCGACCTATCGCTCGACCGCGCTGGTGCTGGTACGCGAATCGCCCGGCGCCAACACCCTGCTCGCCGCGCTCGGCATCCCCACCGCCAGCCTCACCAGCAGCGACGACTTCGACGCCGACACCGAGATCTCGCTCGGCCAGCTCGAACCCTCGCTCGACCGGGTGATCGCCACGCTCGGGCTCAGCGACGACCAGGGCGAGCCGCTCACCGCGCGGCGGCTGATCAAGGGCGGGCTGCTGCCGCGCCTGACCCCGCGTCCACACCTCGACATCGATCAGCTCGAGGACGGCCGGGTGGTCGAGATCGTCGGCTGGAGCGGCGAGCGCGATCAGGCCGCGGCACTGGCCAACGGACTCGCCGAGGCCTATATCGCCAGCCAGGTCGAGCTCCAGCAGGCCGATCTGGCGCGTGCCCGCGCCTTCGTCGACGAACGCCTCGGCGCGGTGCGCGACGACTATCTCGCCGCCCTCGCCGCCCAGCGCGCCTTCGTCACCGAGACCGGGGCGATCGACCTCGACGCCCAGATCGAGACCCTGGTCACCAAGCTCGGCGCACTGCGCACCCAGGCCGAGGAGAACCACACCGAGCAGGCCGCGCTCGCCGCCGAGCTGGCCGCGCTCGACACCGAGCTGGCGCGCACCGGGGCGGCACGCAGCGCCGATCAGGCCCAGGCCAACAGCGAGCACATCCGCACCCTCAAGGCCGACCTCAACGACCTGCTCCAGGAGCTTGCGGCGCTGCGCGTCGACAGCACCGAGGCATCCTCCGAGTACCGTCGGCTGTTCGCCCAGATCGAGCGGCTGCGCGAGCTGATCGTCGCCGAGGCACGGGCGGTGGTCGGCGGCGGCGGCGAGACCCTGGGCTTCTACGAGGAACTCGGCGCTCGACGCACCGAGCAGCAGGTGGCGCTGGCGATCAGCGAGGCCGAGGGCCGCCAGATCGCCCACACCATCGCGGAGTACCGCAACCGGGTCGACACCCATGCCGCGCTGCTCGAGCGCCAGGCCGAGCTGGACAGCGAGCTGGAGGTGAGCGAGGCGATCCATGGCCGGATGCTCGAGGCACAGCGGCAGCTCGGGCTTGCCGCGGCGCTGGTCGCACCGACCCACGTGCTGGTCCAGCGGGCCACGCCGACCACCCGCCCGGCCAGGCCGAGCCTCGCGCTCAATGCCGTGGTGGCGGTGTTGCTCGGCGGCTTCTGGGCGCTCGGCATCGCCCTGATCGAGGACCTGTTCGACGACTCGGTACGCGACCCGGCGGCGCTGCGCGGCCCGCCCCTGCTCGCCCGGCTGGTGCGGGTACGCCGCGACGCGCGTCCGGCGCGGGCGTGGCGCGAGCCGCTGCGCGCACTGCGCAACCGGCTGCGCGAGCGGCTCGACGGCCAGCTGCCCCGGCGGCTGGCGCTGGTCGGACCCTGTCGCGGCGACGGGCGCAGCACCCTGCTCGCCGCACTCGCCGAGCAGTGCGCCGGCGACGGGCTGCGGGTGCTCGCGCTGGAGCTCGACCTGCGCGCCCCCGACCTCGCCTCACGCCTCGATGCCGCACCGCAGCCCGGGCTGGTCGGGCACCTGTGCGAGGGCGTGGCGCTCGAGCGCTGCATCGTCCCCACCCGCGTGCCCGGGCTCGATCTGCTGCCCGCCGGCGCCGCCCTCGACGATCCGGCACCGCTCCTCGCCGAGGCCCGGCTCGGCGCGCTGCTCGCCCGTCTCGACGAGGACTACGACCTGATCCTGATCGACACCCCGCCGCTGCGCGCGAGCGAGGACGCCATCCAGGTGCTGGCGCTGGTCGAGCACGCGCTCCTGGTGGTCGCCGCCGGTCGCACCCCGCTGCGCGCGGCGCGCGCAGCGCTCGAGCGGCTCTCGCGACGCGCGCCGCTCGGCCTGGTGCTGACCGCCGTCGACCCACTCGAACACCGTTATCTGCACTGAGCCCGGATGCACCGATGACCACCACTCACACGCCTTCGCCCCGTGCCCGCTGGAGCGCCGCGCTCGCGCTGATCGGCCTGATCGCGCTCGGCGCCGGCTGCGCGCTGGTCCCCGGCACCCGGATGGTGACCTTCGACAAGCCACGCAGCGCCGCCGAGGAACCCCCGGTCGCCGCCCAGGCCGAGATCCACCCGATCACCTTCAAGCTGATCCGGCAACTCAGCACACCGCCACCCAGCCCGCTCGACAACCCGGCGCTGGAGCGCGAGATCGCCGACTATGCCTATCGCGTCGGCAAGGGCGATATCCTCAACATCATCGTCTTCGAGCACGAGGAGCTGACCATCCCCGCCGGCTCCTATCGCAGCGCCGCCGAGTCCGGCACCTGGGTCCACAGCGACGGCACCCTCTACTTCCCCTATGTCGGCAAGCTCGCGGTCGCGGGACTGACCCTGGAAGAGGTGCGCCTGCGTCTCACCGAGGCGCTCTCGGAGTACATCGAGGAGGTCAAGGTCGAGGTCAACGTCGCCGCCTTCAACGCCAAGCGGGTCTATGTCACCGGCGAGGTCAGGGAGCCGGGACCGCGCCCGCTCACCAACATCCCGCTGACCCTGCTCGATGCCATCAACCACGCCGGCGGCCTGACCGAACACGCCGACTGGGACAACGTGGTGCTGAGCCGCCGCGGCGCGGAGCAGCGGATCTCGCTGCAGGCGCTGCTCCAGCACGGGGTGCTCACCGAGAACCGGCTGCTGCGCGCCAACGACATCATCCACGTGCCGCGCAACGACACCCTCAAGGTGTTCGTGCTCGGCGAGGTGCGCCAACCGACCACCCTGGTCATGGGCCGCAACGGCATGCGCCTGACCGAGGCGCTGAGCAGCGTCGGCGGGCTCAACGAGGGCAGCGCCGACGCCACCGGGGTGTTCGTCATCCGCCCCGGCGGCGAGACGCGACCGATCCAGATCTATCAGCTCGACCTCCGCGACGCCACCGCAATGGTGCTCGGCGCCCAGTTCCGGCTCGCGCCGCGCGACGTGGTCTATGTCACCGCCGCGCCGCTGGCACTGTGGACCCGGGTGGTCGACAACCTGCTGCCCTCGCTACAGGGCTACGACCTGATCAACCGCAACATCAACGTCAACACCCGCTGACCCCGGCGCCCCATTCGCGATAGCTGCGACGGATCTCGGGGAGATACGCGGTCACGCCCCGCGCAAGGTCGTACTCGGGGGCGTAGCCGAGCGCCGCGCGGGTGGTCTCCAACTCGGCCCGGGTATGGGTCTGGTAGGCGTGGTGGGGGTTGTCGATGTAGTCGATCGGCAGCGCCGTGCCCAGACCCTGCTGGAGCAGCTCGAGCACCCGGGCGAAGGACTCGGCACGACCGCTGCCGACGTTGAACACCCCGCTGACGCGACCCGCGGCGGCGGCGAGCACCGCGCGCACCACGTCCTCGACATGGACGAAGTCGCGCAGGATGTGCTCCGAGCCGTGGAACAAGCGGGGCGCGCGCCCGGCGAGCAGCTGGAGGCCGAGCTGCAGCACCATCGAGGCGGTGGTGCCCTTGAAGTACTCGCGCGGCCCGTAGACGTTGAAGAAGCGCAGCCCGGCGACGGCCAACCCGGGATGCTCCTGACGGAAGCGCGCCGCCATCTGGTCCATCTTCAGCTTGCTGAAGCCATAGGGGGTGTCGGGGGCCTCGTGACCGATCCGCTGCGGCGCCGGAGCGGCACCATAGGTCGCGGCCGAGGAGGCGTAGACCAGATCGGCGCCGCGGCGCGCGGCCAGACCCAGCAGATCGGCGAAGACATTGACGTTGGCGCGCAGGATCGCCGCCTGGTCGTAGACCCGGGTGTCGGAGACGGCGGCGAAGTGCAGGATCAGGTCGTAGCGCAGGCGCTGCAGCCGAGCGAGGTCGCGCGGCTCGGTGAGATCACCGCAGATCAGCTCGCCGGCGAAGTCGATCAGGTTGAGATAGTGCCCGAAGGCGCGCGGGCCGGGGGCGTCGGCGGCGGCGCCGAAACAGTCGACCACCACCACGCGACACCCGGGGTGGTGGTGCTGCAGGTGCAGCGCGACATTGCTGCCGATGAAGCCCGCCCCACCGGTCACCAGCACCGTCTTGCCGTCGAGACCGCGCGGCGATTGTCCCTGTGCCATGCTCACCTCCACTCAGCCGATCCGCACCATCACCTTGCCGTCGGTCCGCTGCACCGAGGTCGCCAGCGCGCTGATCGCCTCGGCGAACGGGTAGCGCGCGGTGATCATCGGCGCGACCTCGAGCCGACCACTGGCGAGCAACCGGATGATGCCGTCGTAGATGCCGTAGCCGGCGTGACCGCGCCCGCCCTGGATGGCGTTGGCACCGCTCACCAGCCCGTTGAGCTGTACCGGGGTCTCGGTGGCGGCGCGCCCGAGATAGACGATCTGGCCGCCGGGGGCGAGCGAGGACTGCATCTCGGGGACGGTCTCCCCGGCCGCGCCCGCCGCCTCGACCTGGATCTCGGCACCGCGCCCGGCAGTGTGCTCGCGCACCAGGTCGCGCGGCCTGACGCCGTCGCGACGCAGCGCAGCGGTGTCGTAGACGCGATCGGCCCCCAGCGTCTCGGCGATCGCCAGGCGTTCGACGATGGGGTCGAAGGCGATCACCTGACTGGCCCCCGCCAGGCGCGCCAGGGCGATGGCGCCGAGTCCGATGGGACCGGCGCCATGGACCACCACCACCGCCCCGGGACGGAAGCCACCGGCACAGACGAACAGCCCGTTGTAGGCGCAGCCCAGCGGCTCGATCAGCGCCGCCACCTCGAACAGTCGGGTGTCGTCATAGCGCCCGGCGAGCGCGGCGATCGACCAGCACTGACGCTCGTCGACGGCGACGTACTCGGCCAGCGCGCCGTCGGTGGTGATCCCGGTCAGCTCCACCCGATCGCACTGGTTGAAGGCGCCGCTGCGACAGGGCGTGCAGCAGCCGCACCAGACGATGCTCTCGGCGGCGACCAGATCGCCCTCGCGCAACCCGCGCACCGCGCGCCCGACGCGCTCGACCACCCCGGCGTACTCGTGGCCGATGATGCAGGGCAGCGCCGCCGGACCGGAGAACATCAGATAGCCCTCGGCGTCGGTCTGGTAGAGATGGCTGTCCGAGCCGCAGATGCCGCAGCACACCACCCGCACCAGCACCTCGGTGTCGCCGATCTCCGGGACCGCGACCTCGGCGAGCGCGAAGCTCGGATCGCGCCACACCTGGCTGGCGCAGTCGGCGCGACGCCGCTCCAGCTCGCGCGCGCTCGGCGCGTACCCCGGTCTGGGATCCCAGACCGCCGTTGCCATCAATGCCTTCATCGTCGTCACCCGTCGGTCAGGGACCCGCGTTCCACCAGGGTCCGCAGGGGCCGCTTGTCGATCTTGCCACTGCCGATACGCGGCAGGTCGTCGACCAGCTCGAAGCGTCTCGGCACCATGTAGTTGGGCAACCCCTGGGCGCGGCAGTGCGCGCGCAGTCGGGCCGCGTCGAGCTCGGCTCCCGGCTCGGGCACGACGAAGGCCACCGGCACCGCGCCCTTGCGGCGGTCGGGGCGACCGAGCACCGCCGCCTCGCGCACCCCGGGATGGGCGCCGAGCAGCAGCTCGAGCTGCAGCGGATAGACCTTGAGCCCGGCGACCTTGATCATGCCGCTGATCCGCTCGACGTAATAATAGAAGCCGTCGTCGTCACGCCGGACCAGATCACCGCTGCGATACCAGCCCTGGTGGCCGGCCAGCGCGATCCCGCCGTCGTAACCCGAGACCAGCCCCGGACCGCGCAGCTGCAGTTCGCCGACCTCGCCCGGCGGCAGCTCGCGCCCCTGCTCGTCGACGACGCGCGCCTGATAGTGCGGACACACCCGCCCCATGCTGCCGTCGAGCCGATAGCCCTCGGCGGTGTTGGCCAGCGCCACCCCGCTGGTCTCGGTGCTGCCCCATACCGACATGACCGGCACCCCGCCGCGCGCGGCGAAGGCGGCGTTGATCTCCGGGCTGGTATACATCCCCCCGCTCTCGGCCAGACGCAGGCTGGCGAGATCGGCGCGCGCGCAGGCCCCGGCCATCATCCGGTACATCGGCGCCAGCCCCATCATGCAGGTCACCCCGAACGCGCGGATCGTCCCGGCGATGGCGCGCGGGCTGATCTCCTCGAGCAGCACCAGCGCGCCGCCGGTCTGGAGCGCGCGACAGAACAGCTCGTGGGGATGGGCGAAGGCGGCGAACATGCACAGATGGACGTCGTCCGGGCCGAGCGCGAAGGCCTCGATCGCGGCGCGGGTGTTCCAGTAGAGATTGGCGTGGGTCGCCAGCGCGCCCTTGGCCCGTCCGGTGGTGCCGGTGGTGAAGTTGAGATAGGCGACCTGCCCCGACTCGGGCTCGGGCGGGGAGGCGATGGGCGTGGCGCCGAGCAGCTCGGGCCAGGAGACGCAGCCGGGATGACGGCCGGCGCGGTCGATCAGCGCCATCCCCTCGGGCACCTCCCCGGCGGCCAGCGCCGCCAGCGTCTCGCCCTCGGCGAGCAGCGCGGCGAGCCGCTGCGCGCGCGCGAACCCGAGCAGCAGACGCGGCTCCAGCGCCGGGTTGAGCGCCACCGGCAGGGCGCCGATCCGGGTCGCGGCGAGGAAGGCGAGCACCCCCTCGGGCCGCCGCCCGAGCGCGATCCCCAGCCGCGCCCCCGGCCCCAGTCCGAGCGCGTGCAACGCGCCGGCGAGACACTCGACCAGCGCCTGGGTCCGGCGATAGTCGAGCGTGCCGTCGCGATGATGGATGAAGGGGCGCTCCGGGGTGCGCCTGGCGTGCTCGGCGAGCAGGGCGTTGAGGGTTGGGGTCGCGGTCTCCATGGCGGCTCCGGTGGCGCGGCTAGCAGGTACGCATCGCCGAGACGGCGAACAACAGGGTGCGTACCAGGATGATGGCGTCGAGCAGCAGCGAGCGGTTCTCGACATAGAACAGGTCGTAGGAGATGTTCTCGTGGATCTGCTTGTCGCGGTCGCCGCTGATCTGCCAGACCCCGGTGATCCCCGGCTTCACCCGCAACCGCTCGCGATGGATCTCCTCGTACTCCTGTTCGACGATGAAGGGCATCTCGGGGCGCGGGCCGACCAGGCTCATGCTGCCCTCGAGCACGTTGAACAGCTGCGGCAGCTCGTCGAGGCTGGTGCGGCGCAGGAAGCGCCCGGCGCGGGTGATCCGCGGGTCGTCCGAGACGGTCGGCGAGTAGGCGAACCTAGGGCTGTCGAGGTGCATGGTGCGGAACTTGTACATCGGGAAGCGCGCGCCGTCCTTGCCCACCCGCTCCTGCACGAAGAGCACCGGCCCCGGCGAGTCGCGACGGATCCACAGCGCGATCGCGATCATCAGCGGCGCGAGCAGCAACAGCGCCGCCCCCGCCAGCGTCAGGTCGAGCAGGCGCTTGCTGATCTGCTCGGCGGGCCGGGGGCGGATCGCGCCCAGGGTCACCATGGGGATGCCGTTGATGTCCATGAACTGGATCTGCTTGGCGAAATAGCCGCTGAGATAGGGCATGAAGCAGATCCGCACCGCCAGCCCCTCGGTCAGGCGCATCAACTGCTGGAGGTGACACTCGCCGGCGCTGCGGATCGGGGTGCTGATCAGCACCAGCGTGACCTGCTCGCGCTCGATGAAGGCGCGCAGCGCATCGGCCTCGGCGATCAGCGCCGGCGCCTCGGGCCCGGCGGCGGCCTCGCCGGCGAGCGCCAGGGCGCGGCGGTCCTCGTCGTAGAACCCCGAGACCCAGTAGCCGAGCTCGGGGGCCTCGCGGATGTGCTTGTAGAGCATCCGCCCGAGAT
>NZ_RHFJ01000074.1:0-13982 GCF_003718675.1 Marichromatium sp. AB32 | reverse complement strand
TTCCGATCTCCCCGCCCTATAACCGCCGCCGCCCGCGCCGCGCCGCCCGCCGCGCCGTCCCCGCCAGCTGCGCGGCCCCGCCGCCGCTGGCCGCGCCGGCTGCTGCTCGCGCTGCTCACCTTGCTGCTCGTCTTGGTGTTGCTGCTCGGCTGGCTGCTCGGCACCCAGCGCGGGCTGCACGGCCTGCTCGCGCTGGGCGAGCGTCTCGCCCCCGGGGTGGTGCAGGTCGAGCGCGCCGAGGGGCGGGTGCTCGGCCCGCTCGATCTCACCGGGCTGGCACTGCGCCTCGACGGTATCAGTCTCGACGTCGATCACGCCCGGCTCGACTGGTCGCCCGGCGCGCTGTTGCGCGGTCGGCTGCGGGTGCGCGCACTGACCGTCGCCGGGGTCGATCTCGCGCTCGCGCCGAGCCCGGAGGAGCCCGACCCGACGCCGCTGACCCTGCCCGATCTGAGCCTGCCGCTGGCCGTCGAGGTCGACTCGCTGACCCTCGAGCGGCTGCGGCTCCGCGCCCCGGAGACGGCCCCCTGGCTGGTGCTCGAACGCGCCGAGCTGGGCGCCGCGCTGACCCGGGGGGCGCTGACGCTGGAGGTGCTGGAGGTCGAGCTGAGCGAGCCGCGCGCCGCGCTCACCGCCGCCGGTGGGGCGACCCTGAGTGGTGACTATCCGCTCGATCTTGCCCTCGACTGGCGCCTCGGGCTGGACCCCGCGATCGCGCTCCGGGGCGAGGGCTTTGCGCGGGGTGATCTCGCCCGGCTCGCCCTCGAGCAGCGTCTGAGCGGCACGGTCGAGGCGCTGCTCCGAGGCGAGGTCGAAGGGGTGCTGGAGGCGCCGCGCTGGTCGGCGACGCTGGAGCTGGCCGGGGTGCGTCTGGCCGACATCCAGCCCGACGCGCCGGCGGTCGAGCTCAGCGCCAGCCTGCGCAGTGCCGGCGATCTCGATCGCGCCACCCTCGATGGACAGCTCGACGCCCGCGCCCCGGAGCTGCCCGATTTCGGTCATCTGGCGCTGCGGCTCGACGGCGACTGGCAGGCCCCGGCGCTGGAGCTGCGCGCGCTCGAGATCACCGAGCAGGTCTCCGGGGCGCGGCTCGCCGTCAGCGGTCGGGTGGTGCTCGACCCGGCGCCGCCGGCGCTGCAGCTCGAGGCCGACTGGTCGCGACTGCGCTGGCCGCTGAGCGGCGCGGCGCTGGTGCGCGCCCCCGAGGGCTCGCTGCGTCTCGACGGCACCCTGGATGACTTCGCCTATCGTCTTGCCGCGGCGATCGAGGGGGAGTCCTTCCCCTCGCTCGAGCTGCGGGCGTCGGGGCAGGGGAGTTCGACCCAGGTCGCGCTCGACAGTCTGCGTCTGGAGACGCTCGACGGGACGATCAGCGGCGAGGGCGAGCTGGTCTGGGCGCCGGGGTTGCGCTGGCGTCTGGCGCTCGACGGCGAGGGGCTGGACCCGGGGCAATGGCTCGACGGGCTCGACGATCGGGTCGCGCTGTCGCTGGCCAGCACCGGCGACCTCGCGGCCTTCGACTACCGGCTGGAGGCGAGCACCCGGGGGCCGGGTCTGCCGGTACTGGCGCTGCACGCCGAGGGTGCCGGCAGCGCCGAGCGGATCGCGCTCGAGCAGCTCACCCTCGACGGGCTCGATGGCCGGGTCAGTGGCGAGGCCGAGGTGACGCTCGCGCCCGAGACGGCATGGCAGGGCGCGGTACGGATCGCCGGGATCGACCCCGGGGTGCTCGACCCGGCCTGGCGCGGTCGGCTCGATGGCGCCATCGATCTCGACGGCGGGCTGGGTGCGGACGGGCTGCGCCTCGATGCCCGGCTCGAGCGGATCGCCGGCACCCTGCGCGGTTATCCGGTGGCGCTTGCCGGCCGGCTCGCGCTCGCCGGCGAGGTGCTGCAGATCGACGGGTTGCGGCTCGACTCCGGGCCGACCCGCGCCAGCCTCGCCGGCAGCCTGGCGCGCGAGCAACTGGCACTCGATCTCGGCTTCGACTCGCCCGATCTCGGCAGCCTGCTGCCGGACGCTCGCGGCCAGCTGCGCGTCTCCGCTCGGCTCGGCGGCAGCGTCGCCGATCCGCGCCTCAAGCTGCGCGCGCTGGCGCGCGATGTGCTGGTGGCGGGGCAGGGGGTGGCGCGGCTCGAACTCGACAGTGCGCTCGGACTCGATCCCGCCGCGCCGCTGGAGATCCGGCTCGATGCCCGTGATCTCAGCCTCGGCGGTGCCTGGTCGCGGCTGACGCTCGCCGGGAGCGGGACCACCGCCGCGCACCGGCTCGATGCCGAACTCGCCGGTGAGCTGCTCGAGGCCCGCCTCGGCCTTGCCGGTGGACTCGATGCCGAGGGCCGCTACGATGGGCGTCTGGCGGCGCTGCGGGTGGCCGGCGAGGCACTCGGCGACTGGTCGCTGACGCGTCCGGCGCCGCTGCGCCTGGCCCTGCCCGAGGCTGGGTTGGGGCCGCTGTGTCTGCGCGAGCGCGGCGGCTCGGGCGGCTGTCTTGACGCGGCGCTCCATGAGACCGGCTGGGAGGCTGGGATCGACGGACTGAGGCTCGATCTCGGGCTGGTCGAGCAGGCGCTCGACGACACGCTCGATCTCGCCGGGACGCTCGCCGTCGACGGCCGGCTGCGCGCCGAGTCGACGGTGCTCGACGGCGGGTTGGTGGCCCGGGTCGAGGACGGGCGGCTGCGTACCCTGATGACCCGGGGGGAGGAGGCGCTGGTCGAGTTCTCGGGCAGCGCGCTGCGTCTCGAGGCCGGTCCGGCTGCGCTCGTCGCACGGCTCGAGCTGCCGCTGCGCGGGCTCGGCGCCCTCGCCGGCGAGGTGCGTCTGCCGGACTGGCGGCTCGACGCCCCGGCTCGGCCCGATCAATCGCTAGGTGGTGAGTTGCGTGTCGATCTCGACGACTTCTCGCGTGTTCCAGACCTGTTGCCGGATATCGCCTCGATGCGCGGTACCCTGCGCGGGCGTCTCGCGCTCGCCGGCACCCTGGCCGCGCCCGGGGTGAGGGGCGAGGCGCGGCTGGCCGGGGTCGGCTTCGAGGTGCCGCTGGTCGGGCTCGAGGTCGATGACCTCGGGCTGACGCTGGAGGCGCGCTCGCGCGAGCGGCTGACGCTCGGCGGTTCGGCCCGGCTCGGCAAGGGGCTGCTCGAGATCGAGGGTGGCGCCGATCTCGGCGCCCTGGACGGCTGGGTGACCCTCGCCGGCGAGCGACTGACGGTGGCCGACACCGCCGAGTACTTCGCCCTGGTCTCGCCCGAACTGCGTCTCGAGGCGGGTACGAGTGGGGCGCGGCTGCGCGGCGAGATCCGCGTGCCGGAGGCGCGTATCCGCACCCGCACCCTGCCCGCGGGCACGGTCTCGCCGTCGAGCGACGTGGTGCTCGCCGGCAGCGAGACCAGTCCGCCCTATCCGCTCGACATCGATCTGCGGCTGGTGCTCGGCGATGAGGTGACGATCGATGCCTTCGGCGTCAATGGCCGGCTCGCCGGCGCGCTCGGGGTGAGCCAGCGTCCCGGGCGCGACATGCTCGGCGACGGCCAGCTGCAGATCATCGACGGTCAGTACCGCTTCTCCGCCGGCTTCGGGCTCGGCGCCGAGCTGGGGGTGCCGCTGACCATCGAGCAGGGCCGGCTGATCTATGCCAAGAGCGTGATCGACAACCCCGGGCTGTTGCTCCAGGCGCAGCGCGAGGGCGGTGACACCTCGGCCGGGGTGCGTGTGCTCGGCACCCTGCGCGACCCGCGGCTGGCCTTCTTCTCCGACACCGATCCGGAGATGAGCCAGTCGGAGATCATCAAGTATCTGGTCACCGGCATCGCGCCGCAGGACAATGACCGGATCAACGACACCGGCCTCGCGGTCGGGACCTATGTCGCGCCCAAGGTCTACATGGAATACGAGAGCGGTCTCGGCGATGAGCCGAACAAGGTCAGATTGCGGTACGATCTCTCGCGTCGCATCGAGCTGCAGACCGAGACCGGTGAGAGCCAGGGTGCGGATATCTTCTTCAAGTTCGAGAACTGATGCTTGCGCACCCGAAACACTGGCCCAGCTGGTTGCTGCTGGGGCTGATCTACGCCCTCGGGCGTCTTCCATTCCCCGTACTCTGGGCGCTCGGCTCGCTGGCCGGGCGGCTCGGCTACCTGCTCGCGCGCGAACGGCGCGAGGTGGCCCGACGCAATCTCGCCATCTGTCTCGCCGATCGCACCCCGGCCGAGCGTGAGCGGGTGCTGCGCGCGCACTTCGGCTGGCTCGGCGTGGCTGCGCTCAGTCAGGGCGTCGGCTGGGGCATCTCGCGCGCGCGGCTGCAGCGACTGGTGCGTATCGAAGGGCGCGAGCGGATCGATGACGCAGTGGCCGAGGGGCGCGCGACGATCGTGCTGGTGCCGCACTTCGTCGGGCTGGAACTCGGCGGCGCGGCCTTCACCGCACTGGTCCATCCCGGCGTCTACATGTACCAGAAGATCCGCAACCCGGTGGTCGACTGGCAGGTGCGTCGTGCCCGGCGTCAGTACGGCAGCCGCTCGATCGAGCGTCACGACGATCTGCGCGGCCTGATCCGCGCGCTGCGCGAGGGCATCCCCTTCTTCTATCTGCCCGACCAGGACGGCGGACGCAACGGGGTGTTCGTGCCCTTCTGCGGGGTGAGTGCCTCGACCGTGCCCATGCTCGGGCGTTTTGCGGCGATGTCCGACGCCCAGGTGATCCCGACCTTCGCGCGCTATCTGCCCTGGGGGCGGGGGCTCGAGCTGCGCTTCGCGTCGCCGCTCGAGGACTTCCCGACGGGCGACCGCGAGGCCGATACCGCGCACATGAACCGGGCGATCGAGGCCGAGGTGCGGGCGATGCCGGAGCAGTACTTCTGGGTGCACCGGCGCTTCAAGACCCGTCCTCCGGGCGAGGCGCCGATCTATCCGCCGAAGCGCAGACGCAAGCGCAAGCGCCGATGAAGCGCGCGATGTCGTTGCGTCTCGGGCGGCTGCGCGACTGGCTGATCGGCGCGCTGCTGCTGGTCGCGTTGCTGGTCACGGTCGAGCTGGCGGTGGGCTGGTCGACCCTGCTCGCGCCCTGGGCGAGCTTCCCGCCGCTGACCCTGATCTGGCTGGTCGCGCTGCTGGCATTGAGCTATGTGCTGCGCGCAGTACGCGTCTACGAGTATTATGTCAGGCGCCTCGAAGGGCGTTTCGTGTTGGTGCTGCGCCTGAGCGTGCTGCACAATGTCGCGAACAATCTGTTGCCGATGCGCGCCGGCGAGCTGGTCTTCCCCTGGCTGATGCGGCGCTATTTCGGTCACGATTTCCTCGGGGCCGCCTTCTCGCTGGTGTGGATCCGCGTGCTCGACCTGCATTTTCTGGGGTTGATCGGGCTGTGGATCCTGTCGCTGCGTCATCCATCCTGGATCTGGTGGGGACTTGCCGGGTGCTGGCTGGCCATGCTGGTGGTGCTCGCCTGGGTGGGCCGTGGCGGCGCGCGCTGGTCGCCGCGTTCCCGACCGGGCCGTGCGCTGGCGCGGGTGGCCGAGGCCGCGCCGCGCGATCTCGGCGTGGTTGCACGCGTCTATCTGTGGACCGCCGCGAGCTGGTCGCTGAAGTTCGCCGCCTTCGCCGGCGTGCTCCAGCACTTCATGGCGGTCGACTTCTGGCGCGTGCTGGCCGGCGTGATGGGGGCGGAACTCTCGAGCGTATTGCCGTTCCATGGCATCGCTGGCAGTGGCAGTTATGAGCTCGCCGCCGTGGCCGCGCTGGTACCCCTTGGCGTGGATCCGCGGCTGGCGCTGAGCGGTGCGGTGAACCTGCACCTGTTCCTGCTCGGGGCGACGCTCCTGTTCGGGGCGCTCGCGCTACTGCTGCCGAGAGCGAGTATCGACGAAAACGATTGATGGTGCCGAAGAGGCCCGGATATCCTGTTGCGGACCACGAACCGGATGCGGTAGATCGCCGACCCGCACTGGCCCGCCGCTGGGACCTCTTCGTTTGCTGACAACTTACCAGAACCGCGCAAACGCCGGTGGTCGAATGATCGGCGTGCACCCTGCGCATCACCAAAGGTTCGAGAATGCACATCACTAGACCTGTCTTTCTGGATCTGTGGCGGATCAAGCTGCCGATTCCAGCATTCGTCTCCATCCTGCATCGTGTCAGCGGGGTGCTGATGATCCTGGCGATCCCGGTCGCCGCCGTCCTCTTCGATCGCGCGCTGTCCGATCCCGAGGGCTTCGCCCTCGCCGCGGCGCTGTTCGATTCCTGGTTCATCAAGGCGGCGCTCGCACTGATGATCTGGAGCCTGCTCCACCATCTGATCGCCGGTCTCCGCTTCCTGGTGCTCGACCTGGGCCTGGGGCTCGACCGTCCGGTGGCGCGCGCCACCGCCTGGACCGCGCTGCTCGCCGCCCTGGCCGCGCTGGTTGCCGTGATCGCCCTGGGAGGGACCTTCCGATGAGTCGACAAGCTTCCGGTCTCATGGCCTGGCTGATCCAGCGCGCCTCGGCCGTCTATCTCGCCCTGTTCCTGGGCTATGTCCTGGTGTTCTTCAGCTTCGCCGCGCCGGCCGATCATGCCGCGCTGGTCGACTGGATCACCACCCCCTGGGTCACCGCCGGCTGGCTGCTGTTCCTGCCGCTGCTGCTCGCGCACGCCTGGATCGGCATCCGTGACGTGCTGATCGACTATGTCCATCATCTCGGCGCCCGTGTCGCGCTGCTGACCCTGTTCGCTTTCATCTTCGTCGCCTCCGGCCTGTGGGCCTTCAAGGCGATCATTACCGCCGGTCTCGGGGAGTAAGGTCACGCATGAGTATCCCAACACGCCATTTCGACGCGCTGATCATCGGAGCCGGTGGCGCCGGCCTCAACGCCGCGTTGCAGCTGGCGAGCGCCGACGTGCGCGTCGCCGTGGTCTCCAAGGTCTTCCCGACCCGCTCGCACACCGTCGCCGCGCAGGGTGGCGTCAACGCCGCGCTGGCCAATGTGCTGCCCGACTCCTGGCACTGGCACATGTTCGATACCGTCAAGGGTTCGGACTATCTCGGTGACCAGGACGCCATCGAGTTCATGTGTCGCGAGGCCATCCCCACCGTCTACGAGCTGGAGCACGCCGGCGTGCCCTTCTCGCGGCTCGACAACGGCAAGATCTACCAGCGTCCGTTCGGTGGCCAGAGCCAGAACTTCGGTGGCGACCAGGCCGCGCGCACCTGTGCCGCGGCCGACCGCACCGGTCACGCCATCCTCCACACCCTCTATCAGCAGAACATCCGCTCGCGCACCCACTTCTTCGACGAGTTCTTCGCGCTCGATCTGGTGCGCGATGCCGAGGGCGTGATCTGCGGTGCGCTGGTGCTCGAGATCGAGACCGGCGAGCCGATGCTGATCGAGGCCAAGGCGACGCTGCTCGCCACCGGCGGCTTCGGCCAGGTGTTCCGCACCACCTCGAACGCCCACATCAACACCGGTGACGGCGTGGCGATGGCGCTGCGCGCCGACATCCCGCTGATGGACATGGAGTTCTTCCAGTTCCATCCCACCGGCATCGCCGGCAAGGGCATGCTGATCACCGAGGGCGTGCGCGGCGAGGGCGGCTATCTGATCAACAAGGACGGCGAGCGCTTCATGGAGCGCTATGCCCCGCGTGCCAAGGACCTCGCCAGCCGCGACGTGGTCTCGCGCGCCATCGTCACCGAGGTCAAGGAGGGTCGCGGCTGCGGTCCCAACGGCGATCACGTGCTGCTCAAGGTCGACCACCTCGGCGAGGACATCATCTCCAAGCGGCTGCCGAGCATCCGCGAGTCGAGCAAGATCTTCGCCGGCGCCGACCCGGTGCGCGAGCCGATCCCGGTCTTCCCTACCGCCCACTACGCGATGGGCGGCATTCCCACCGACCGCTTCGGTCGGGTGGCGGTGCCCGCCGGTCACGGCGCCGAGGAGATCGTCCCCGGGCTCTACGCCGCCGGCGAGTGCGCCTGTGCCTCGGTGCACGGCGCCAACCGTCTCGGCGGCAACTCGTTGCTCGACATCCTGGTGTTCGGCCGCCTGGCGGGCAAGAACATCATCGACTACGTGCGCGAGAACCCCTATCAGCGCACCACCGACTCGGCCAGCCTGGAGCAGGCGATGTCGCGCCTGACCCGCTGGGAGCAGAAGGGCGAGGGCATCCCGGTGTCGCAGCTGCGCGCCGAGTTCCGCAAGTGCATGGAGGACCACGCCGGGGTGTTCCGCACCGAGGAGATCATGACCGAGGGCTACGAGCGGCTCTGCGAGCTGCGCGAGCGTCTGCCCGAGGTGCGCCTGCACGATCACTCCAAGGTGTTCAACACCGCGCGCATCGAGGCGCTCGAGCTCGAGAACATGATGGACGTGGGCATGTCGATCGCCGTCTCCGCGCTCAAGCGCCAGGAGAGCCGCGGCGCCCACTCGCGCCCCGACTACCCCGATCGCGACGACCAGAACTGGCTCAAGCACAGTCTCTACTATCGCGAGGGCGATCGCATGGACTACAAGCCGGTGCGCACCAAGCCGCTGACCGTCGAGTCCTTCCCGCCGAAGGAACGGGTGTACTGAGCCCCGCCTCGCGCCGCCGCGTCCAGGGTCCGCTTGCCGGGCCGTCGGGCGCGGCGCTGGTTGAACTCCATTCCGGTCGGGGCGGCGCCGCGTGCGTTCACCGCCCCGACCCCATCAGGTACCGAGCATGAAAATCAGCGTCTATCGCTACAATCCGGACATCGACGAACGGCCGCGGATGCAGGACTTCGAGGTCGAGCCCTTCCAGGGCATGATGCTTCGCGACGCCCTGCTGGAGATCAAGAAGCAGGACGAGAGCTTCAGCTTCCGTCACTCCTGCGGCGAGGGGGTGTGCGGATCGGACGCCGTCAACGTCAACGGGCGCAACATGTTGGCCTGTGTCACCCCGGTCGCCGAGCTGGGCAGGTCGATCAAGGTGCGCCCGCTGCCGGGTCGCCCGATCATCCGTGACCTGGTCGTCGACATGACCCAGTTCTACGAGCAGTATCGTGCGGTCAAGCCCTATCTGGTGCGCAACGATCCGCTGCCGGAGCAGGAGATCCTGCAGTCGCCGGCCGATCGCGACAAGCTCGACGGACTCTACGAGTGCATCCTCTGCGGTTGCTGTTCGACGGCCTGTCCGTCGTTCTGGTGGAATCCGGAGAAGTTCCACGGTCCGGCGGCGCTGCTGCAGTCCTGGCGCTTCCTCGCCGACAGCCGCGACCAGGCCACCGAGGAGCGGCTCGACGCCCTCACCGGGCCTTACAAGCTGTTCCGCTGCCACACCATCATGAACTGCGTCGAGGTCTGCCCCAAGGGCCTGAACCCGACCCGCGCCATCGGTCACATCAAGGACCTGATGCTCGACAAGGGGATCTAGGCCCGCGCGACCATGCCGTCCCCGGCCCGCCGCCTGTCGCGCCGGGCCGGGGCGTCCGACCGATGCCGCTTCACAGGAACCTCGTTCATGACCGATTCCACCCCCGCGTCCGAGCGTCAACGCCTGGCCTGGCAGTGTCGCCGTGGCCTGTTGGAACTCGACCATCTGTTCTCCCGCTTTCTCGAACTCGGCTACGATGATCTCGATGCCGCCGGGCGCGTGGCCTTCCAGCGCCTGCTCGGCGAGCAGGACCAGATCCTCAACGACTGGTTCATGATGGGCGTCGAGGCGCCCGACCCGGAGATCGCCGTCATGGTGGAGCGGATCCTCGCGGTGGTCAGCGTACAGCGCGACTGACGCCGTCCTCCGGCACGCGTCTCTGCCCCGCGTGCCGGTCCCGCGGGCGTCGTCTCCAGCCTCATGGAGTCCGCCGATGTCCGCCACCCACTTCCCGCCACTGTCGATCCGCCCCCGTCGCTCGTCCCGTCTGCTGCTCTGGATCCTTCTCGTGCACACGCTCGCCGTTGCGGTGGCGCTGGCCTTGCCGCTGGGCCACTGGCGCTGGGCGCTGGCCGCGCTGATCCTGCTCGGCGCCGGTTTCGCGCTGCTCGATCGTGTCCATGCCCGACTGCCCTGGTCGATCGTGGCGGCGCGTTGGGAGGCCGGCGGCGGCTGGCGGCTGTGGTTGCGCGACGGGCGCGAGCTGAACGCGCGACTCAGTGCGGCGAGCTTCGTCGCGCCCCGACTGGTGGTGTTGCACTGGCGCGTCGGCCGGCTGCGGCGGCGCTCCCTGGTGCTGTTCGTCGATGCGCTCGACGCCGATACCCTGCGCCGGCTGCGGGTGCGGCTGCGCCATCGGGGCGTGGCTGAGGGCGCCGGGGGATTGGGTTAGACTGCGGGCGCTCGGAGAAGGATCGTCCATTGATCGAGAGGAGAGAGTCGATGCGTGTTCTGGTCACCGGCGGCGCCGGTTATATCGGCAGCCACACCTGTGTCGAACTGCTCGAGGCGGGCAACGAGGTGGTGGTCGTCGACAACCTCAGCAACAGCAGCGAGGTCTCGCTGCATCGGGTGCGGGAGATCACCGGCCGCGCAGTCGCGTTCCACGCCATCGATCTGCGCGATCGCGCCGCGCTCGCCGCGGTGTTCGCCGCCGCGCCGATCGACGCGGTGATCCACTTCGCCGGGCTCAAGGCCGTCGGCGAGTCGGTCGAGCAGCCGCTGCGCTACTACGACAACAACCTCGGCGCCACCCTCACGCTCTGTGAGGTGATGGCCGAGGCCGGGGTGCGCGATCTGGTGTTCAGCTCCTCGGCCACCGTCTACGGCGATCCGGCGCGGGTGCCGATCACCGAGGACTTCGCGCTCTCGGCGACCAACCCCTATGGCCGCTCCAAGCTCTTCATCGAGCAGATGCTCGGCGACCTGCATCGTGCCGACCCGCGCTGGAATCTGGCGTTGCTGCGCTACTTCAACCCGGTCGGGGCGCACCCGAGCGGGCGTATCGGCGAGGACCCGCGCGGCATCCCCAACAACCTCATGCCCTACGTCGCCCAGGTCGCGATCGGGCGCCGCCCCCGGCTGCAGGTGTTCGGCGACGACTATCCCACCGCCGATGGCACCGGGGTGCGCGACTACATCCATGTCGTCGACCTCGCGCGCGGTCATCTCGCCGCGCTGCGCCGGTTGCGCGAGGCGCGCCCCGGGGTCGAGGCGATCAACCTCGGCACCGGCCGCGGCTACAGCGTGCTGGAGATGGTCGATGCCTTCGAGCGGGTCAGCGGACGCCCGGTGCCCTACGAGATCGTCGCCCGCCGTCCCGGCGACATCGCCACCTGTTACGCCGACCCCGGCCGCGCCCGCGCGCTGCTCGGCTGGGAGGCCGTGCTCGACATCGATGCCATGGTCGGGGATGCCTGGCGCTGGCAGTCCGACAACCCCGGGGGCTATGCCTGAGGGCGGTCAGCGCCGTGGCGGCCAGGGTCGGGGCCAGGGGCGTGGTGGCCAGGGGCGCGGCGCTGGTCGCATCGGCACCACGACCTCGACCCGGGGCGGCGGCATGACCAGCGGCGGCGGTGCCGGCTGACGCTGGCTCGGGCGGGTGCTGTAGTGCTTGTCCTGTCGCGGCGCCGGCGCGTCCTCGAGCAGCGGGTCCACCCCGGCGATCGCGCCGGTGGCGCCGAGACCGAGCGCCAGTACCAGGATCGGGTCGAGTCGCCGTCTCATCCTTCCCCTCCCAGGATCTCCGCCCCCAGTGCCTCCAGGCTCAGCGGGGCGCAACCCTCGGCCTTGTTGTTGACGATCACATAGACCGACTCGCCGGCGCCGAGTGCCGCACGCACCAGCCGGGCGATCGCGGCGCGACTGGCCGGGTCGGGGTCGTGGAGACGGTCGAAGGGGGCGTAGCGCCGGCGCGCGGCCTCGTAGCCGAACCCGGCGTGGAGCATCCAGCGGATCACCACCGGACCCGGCGGCAGGTCGGCGAAGCATTGCTGTTGTGCGGCGAGGTCGGGGAGACGCGGGTGCAGGGCATGGGCCGGACGGGCACCGCCGTGACGCAGCGCCTCGGCCAGATCGCGGGTGAGCAGGTCGCGATCGCGCACCTCGACGGCATAGCAGGGCCCCTGCGGCAGGCGGTGGAGGAAGCGGTAGAGCGCCTCGGCGAAGCGGCGTGGTTGCTCGGCGAGGGCGCGCCCGAGCGGCGGGAACTGGAACAGCAGTACCCCGGCGCGGTCGCCCAGAGCCTCGACGAAGGGGGCGACGGCCAGCTCGGTGGCGCGCGCCGGATCGAGAAAGCCGGGGTTGGCGGCTTGGGGGACCCCGCCGCCGCCCCGCTCGAAGGGATCGGTGACCAGCGCCGGGGCCTTGACCAGAAAGCGGAAGTCGGGCGGTACCTGCTCGGCATAGCCGGCCAGGCGCGCGCGCGGCAGCGGCGCATGGTAACCGCTGTCGACGCCGACGGTGCGATACCAGGGGTGGGCGGCATAGGCGCCGAGCCCGTGGCGCGAGAGCCGGCTGCTGGGGTGGGCGCCGGCATAGACCAGTCCGTCCCAGCCGGGGAAGGACCAGGACGAGGTGCCGAGGCGTAGCCCCGCCGGGAGTGACTGCTCGGGTTGGGACCGGGGGGCGGGGGCGACGGTCTCGGCCGCCGTCGGGGCGCCGAACAGATCGAGCTGCTCGGTCATGGTCTCAGCGCCGCGACAGGCGCACCAGCTCGTCGCCGCGTTGCAGGCTCAGGCTGTAGAGCCCGCCGGCGCGGCGCAGCGCCCGCGCCAGGGTCTGCAGTGCGTCGATGCGCACGCCGTTGGCGTTGAGGATGCGGTCGCCCTCGCGCAGCCCCGCCGCCCAGGCCGGCGAGTCGGGCTCGACCCTGCCCACCGGCAGCCCGGGGACGCCGCCGCTGCGATCGAAGGCGCCGATCAGCGCGCCGGCGAGGGCCTCGTCGATGCGCGCGCCGGGGAAGTAGTCGCGGTAGGGATCGGCGATCAGCCCGTTCAGGCGCAACGCGCGCCCGTCGCGGACGATGTCGAGCGCGACCCGGCTGCCGACCCGCAGCACGCCGAAGCGGTTGCGGACGTCGCTGGCGTTGGCGATCGGCTCGTCGTTGACGCCGAGGATGACGTCGCCGACCCGCAGCCCGGCCGCGGCGGCGGCCGAGTCGGGGTCGATGCGGGTGACCACGGCGCCGGCGCGGTGCTCGAGTCCGAGCGCGGCGGCCAGGGCGTGATCGATGTTCTGTACCGCCGCGCCGAACTGGCCGCGACGCATCTCGCCGTGCTCGACGAGCTGGGTCATGATCGCGCGCGCCATGTCCACCGGGATGGCGAAGCCGATGCCGATGTTGCCGCCGCCGGGGGCGAGGATGGCGGTGTTGATGCCGATCAGCTCGCCGCGCAGGTTGACCAGCGGGCCGCCGGAGTTGCCGGGGTTGATCGAGGCATCGGTCTGGATGAAGTTCTCGTAGCCCTCGATGCCGAGCCCGGAGCGCCCCAGCCCGCTGACGATCCCCGAGGTCACCGTCTGGCGCAGCCCGAAGGGGTTGCCGATGGCGACCACGAAGTCGCCGACGGCGAGTGCGTCGGCGGCGGCAAAGGGCAGGGCGCTGAGTCCCGCGGCGGGGATCTCCAGCACCGCGATGTCGGTCTCGGGGTCGGTGCCGATCAGGCTGGCCTCGAGCGCGCGCCCGTCCTGCAGGGTGACGCGGATCTGGTCGGCCTTGTCGATGACGTGGTGGTTGGTCAGCACCAGCCCGCGGCGGGCGTCGACGATCACCCCCGAGCCGAGACTGCTGTTCTCGCGCTTGCGTTCGCGCGGCAGATCGAAGAAGCGGCGGAAGAAGGGGTCGCGCAGCAGCGGGTGGTCGGCGGTCTCGATCGCGGTGACGGTGGAGATGTTGACCACCGCCGGCAGCACCCGTTCGAGCATCGGCGCCAGGCTCGGCAGCGGCTGGCCGTCGACGGCCAGCGGGAGCGCGGCCTGGGGGAGCGGCGCGGTGCAGAGCAGCACGAGCGCGAGCGCGAGACGGGGGAGCGCGGAGGAACGCCTCATCGGTTGTCTCGATGTCCTCGGGATGGGCGAAGCAAGGGGCTGGCCCGGTCGGGGGCGCCCCGGGAA
>NZ_RHFJ01000073.1:0-14799 GCF_003718675.1 Marichromatium sp. AB32 | reverse complement strand
GGCCCCGCCGCTCGAGCCCTCGTGCAGGTTTTTCTTCTTGCCCTGCTTGAAGTCGGTCTCGTACCAGCCGCCGCCCTTGAGGCGGAAGCCGGCTGCCGAGATCTGCTTCTTGAGTTCGGACTTGCCGCAGGCGGGACAGTCGGTCAGCGGCGCATCGCTGATCTTCTGCATCGCCTCCATCTCGTGTCCGCACGCCTCGCAGCGATATTCATAGATCGGCATTGATCATACCTCGTCATCGGATAAACAACGGCGGTCGCGGCCCATCGACCGTGCGCCGATACCATGAGGGGTTGCGGGCCAGCATGGAATTGGCCTTCAATGACAGCCCCTCGAAACCAGGTTTGAGCCAGGACGCCATGCCCTCGACCCGTCAGCCCTCGATCCTCATCACCGGTTGCTCCAGCGGCATCGGCGCGCACTGCGCCGAGGGGCTGGCGCGCCGCGGCTGGCGAGTGATCGCCTCGGCGCGCGCCGAGACCGATGTCGAGCGCTTGGCCGCCAGCGGCCTGGAGGCGGTGCGCATCGACCTCGACGACTCGTCGAGCATCGCCGCGGGGCTCGAGCAGGCGCTCGCGCTCACCGGCGGCAGGCTCGATGCGCTGTTCAACAACGGCGCCTACGGCCAGCCCGGCGCGGTCGAGGACCTCAGTCGCGCGGCGCTGCGCGCGCAGCTCGAGACCAACCTCCTCGGCTGGCACGAGTTGACCTGCCGGGTGATCCCGGTGATGCGCCGTCAGGGAGAGGGCCGCATCGTCCAGAACAGCTCCATCCTCGGGCTCATCCCACTGCCCTTCCGCGGCGCCTATGTCGCCAGCAAGTATGCGCTCGAGGGTCTGACCGACACCCTGCGCCTGGAGCTGCGCGGCAGCGGCATCACGGTCTCGCTGATCGAACCGGGACCGATCACCAGCCGCTTCCGCGACAACGCCCATCGCGCCTTTCGCGACCACATCGACGTCGAGCACAGCGTCCATCGCGACGCCTATGTCCGCGCCGAGCAACGACTGACCAAGGCGGGCAAGGCGCAACCCTTCACCCTGCCGCCCGAGGCGGTGTTGCGCGCACTGGTCCACGCCATCGAGAGCCCGCGTCCCCGCCCGAGATATTATGTCACCTTGCCGACCCATGTGCTCGGCGGGCTGAGACGGGTCCTGTCGACCCGCGCGCTCGACTGGCTGCTGGCGCGGGTCTCGCGCGGCGGCGCCGGCTGAGCGACGCCGCGCGCGGGGTCAGATGTATTCGACCTCGAGGATCTCGAACTCGCGCACCCCGCCGGGGGCATCGACCGAGGCGACATCGCCCTCGCTCTTGCCGATCAGGCTGCGCGCGATCGGCGAGGAGACCGAGATCATCCCCAGCTTGAGGTCGGCCTCGTCCTCGCCGACGATCCGATACTTGAGCTCCTGATCCTTGTCCAGCTCGAGCACGTGCACGGTCGCGCCGAACACCACCCGCCCCGTCTTCGGCAACGTCGTGACATCGATGATCTGCGCGTTGGAGAGCTTCGACTCGATGTCCTTGATACGACCCTCGATGAAGCCCTGCTGCTCGCGCGCGGCGTGATACTCGGCGTTCTCCTTGAGATCGCCGTGCTCGCGCGCCTCGGCGATCGCCTCGATCACGCGCGGACGCTCGACCCGCTTGAGCTGGTCCAATTCTTCACGCAATTTCTCAGCGCCTCTCGCGGTCAGAGGTACCTGGGTCATGGGTGATTCCCTCGTATGGATGGACCGCGTGCCGGGGCGCGCGGTCGTTCGGGCCCGTTGCGGACCCCAAAAAGACAAAAAGAGACCACGGGCACCCCGTGCGGGGCGCCCGTTCGGCCTGGATCAATGGAGATCTTGTAACCGATTGACGGTGCAGATGTCCAGTTGCTTGAGCGCCAGACAGGTCGCCTCGGCACCGGCGATGGTGGTGGTGTAGCACACCTTGTGCTGGAGCGCGGCGCGACGGATCTCGGCGGAGTCGGCGATCGCCTGGGCACCCTCGGTGGTGTTGACGATCAGGCTGACCTCCTTGTTCTTGATCATGTCGACCAGGTGCGGACGCCCCTCGGCGACCTTGTTCACCCCGACGCACTCGAGCCCCGCCTCACGCACCGCCGCAGCAGTGCCGTGGGTGGCATAGAGGCTGAAGCCGAACTCGATGAGATCGCGGGCGACGCGCAGCAGTCGCGGCTTGTCGGCATCACGCACACTCAGCAGCGCCTTGCCGCCACGCCCCGGCAACAGCGAGCCGGCGCCCTCTTGGGCCTTGGCATAGGCCTCGCCGAAGGTGTCGCCGACGCCCATCACCTCGCCGGTGGACTTCATCTCCGGGCCCAGCACGGTGTCGACACCGGGGAACTTGACGAAGGGGAACACCGCCTCCTTGACGAAGTAATGCTTGGGGCGGCTCTCGCGCTCGTAGCCCTGCTCGGTCAGCGAGCGACCGGCCATGCAGCGCGCGGCGACCTTGGCCAGCGGCACGCCGATCGACTTGGAGACGAAGGGCACGGTGCGCGAGGCGCGCGGGTTGACCTCGAGGATGTAGATCTCCTCGCCCTTGACCGCGAACTGGGCGTTCATCAGGCCGACGACGTTGAGCGCGCGCGCCATCTTCGCCATCTGCTCGCGCATCCGGTCCTGGATCGAGGCCGGCAGGGTGTAGGGCGGCAGCGAGCAGGCCGAATCGCCCGAGTGCACGCCGGCCTGCTCGATGTGCTCCATGATGCCGCCGATGAGCACGTCCTGGCCGTCGCTGATGGCGTCGACGTCGACCTCGATGGCGTCATCGAGGAAGCGATCGAGCAGCACCGGCGACTCGTTGGAGACGCGCACCGCCTCGCGCATGTAGCGCTCGAGATCGGCCTCCTCGTAGACGATCTCCATCGCCCGACCGCCGAGCACGTAGGACGGACGCACCACCAGCGGGTAGCCGATGTCGGCAGCGAGCGCCACCGCCTCGGCCTCGCTGCGCGCGGTCGCGTTCGGCGGCTGCAGCAGACCGAGATCCTGGATCATGTGCTGGAAGCGCTCGCGGTCCTCGGCCAGGTCGATGCTGTCCGGGGTGGTGCCGATGATCGGCACCCCGGCGGCCTCGAGCGCGCGGGCGAGCTTGAGCGGGGTCTGGCCGCCGTACTGCACGATCACGCCGCGCGGGCGCTCGCACTCGACCACCTCGAGTACGTCCTCGAGGGTGAGCGGCTCGAAGTAGAGCCGGTCGGAGGTGTCGTAGTCGGTCGAGACCGTCTCCGGGTTGCAGTTGACCATGATGGTCTCGTAGCCGTCCTCGCGCATGGCGAAGGCGGCGTGGACGCAGCAGTAGTCGAACTCGATGCCCTGGCCGATCCGGTTGGGGCCGCCGCCGAGGACCATGATCTTCTCTCGATCGCTCGGTTCGGCCTCGCACTCCTCCTCGTAGGTGGAGTAGAGATAGGCGGTGGTGGCGGCGAACTCGGCCGCGCAGGTGTCGACGCGCTTGAACACCGGGCGCACGCCGAGGGCGTGACGGCGGGCGCGGATGGCGTCCTCGGTGGTCTCGAGCAGCCGTGCGATGCGACGATCGGAGAAGCCCTGACGCTTGAGCTGACGCAGCCGCTCGGCATCGAGCCCGTCGAACCCGGCGGCGACCAGCGCGCGCTCGCTGGCGATCAGGTCCTCGATCTCGGCGAGGAACCAGGGCTCGATCTTGCTCAGCTCATGGATGTCCTCGAGCGAGAGCCCCATGCGGAAGGCATCGGCGACGTAGAACAGCCGATCGATACCGGCCTGGCGCAGCTCCTGGCGCAGCTTGGCCATGGCCTCGGGGTCGGCGGGATCGACGATCTCCTCGAGTCCGTACTTGTCGATCTCGAGCCCGCGCAGCGCCTTCTGCAGCGATTCCTGGAAGGTGCGACCGATCGCCATCACCTCGCCGACCGACTTCATCTGGGTGGTCAGACGGGCATCGGCCTGGGCGAACTTCTCGAAGGCGAAGCGCGGAATCTTGGTGACCACGTAGTCGATGGTCGGCTCGAACGAGGCCGGGGTGGCGCCGCCGGTGATGTCGTTGCGCAGCTCATCGAGGGTATAACCGACGGCGAGCTTGGCCGCGACCTTGGCGATCGGGAAGCCGGTGGCCTTGGAGGCCAGCGCCGAGGAGCGCGAGACGCGCGGATTCATCTCGATGACGATCATCCGCCCGTTCTCGGGGTTGATCGCGAACTGGACGTTGGAGCCACCGGTGTCGACACCGATCTCGCGCAGCACCGCCAGCGAGGCGTCGCGCATGATCTGGTATTCCTTGTCGGTGAGCGTCTGCGCCGGGGCGACGGTGATCGAGTCGCCGGTGTGCACGCCCATCGGATCGAGGTTCTCGATCGAGCAGATGATGATGCAGTTGTCCGCGCGGTCGCGGACCACCTCCATCTCGTACTCCTTCCAGCCGAGCACCGATTCCTCGATCAGCAGCTCGCGGGTCGGCGAGAGATCCAGCCCGCGGCGACAGATCTCCTCGAACTCCTCCTGGTTATAGGCGATGCCGCCACCGCTGCCGCCCATGGTGAAGGACGGACGGATGATCGCCGGGAAGCCGATCGAGGCCTGGACCTGATTGGCCTCCTCGAGGCTGTGGGCGATCGCCGAGCGCGGCATGTCGAGGCCGATCTTGCGCATCGCCTGACGGAACAGGTCGCGGTCCTCGGCCTTGTCGATGGCCTCGCGCGAGGCGCCGATCAGCTCGACGCCGTACTCCTCGAGCACGCCCTCGCGCACCAGATCGAGCGCGCAGTTGAGCGCGGTCTGGCCACCCATGGTCGGCAACAGCGCATCCGGGCGCTCACGCTCGATGATCGCCGCCACCGCGCGCCAGGTGACCGGCTCGATATAGGTGGCGTCGGCCATCTCGGGGTCGGTCATGATGGTGGCCGGGTTCGAGTTCACCAGAATGACCCGATACCCCTCCTCCCGCAGCGCCTTGCAGGCCTGGGCGCCGGAGTAGTCGAACTCGCAGGCCTGGCCGATGACGATGGGGCCAGAGCCAATGATCAGGATGCTGTGGATGTCAGTACGCTTTGGCATTCTGTTAGTTTCTTGAGATCCGAGAATGGATGTACGTGAACGCAAATGCTGGAAGACGAATGCCGTTGGCGACGGACCGCGAGGGGTCCGCGCCCGCACCGCTCCGCAACACCCGGTCGACCCCGGACTCCGCCGTCGCTGGCGGATCCGTCGAGCCCGCGCGCGCGTCCATGTGAGGGAACGCGCGCGACGCCGCCCGTCTAGCCGCGCGCGCGCATGGACTCGATGAACTGATCGAACAGCGGCGCCACGTCACAGGGGCCGGGACTGGCCTCGGGGTGCCCCTGGAAGCTGAAGGCCGGGCAGTCGCAGCGACGAATACCCTGCAGCGAGCCGTCGAACAGCGAGCGATGCGTCGGCTGCAGCGTCTCGGGGAGGGTCTCCTCGTCGACGGCGAAGCCGTGGTTCTGGCTGCTGATCATCACCGCGCCGGTAGCGAGATCCTGCACCGGGTGGTTGGCGCCGTGGTGGCCGAACTTCATCTTCAGGGTGCGGGCGCCGGAGGCGAGCGCGAGCAGCTGGTGGCCAAGACAGATGCCGAACAGCGGCACCTGGTGCTCGAGCAGCTCGCGGATCGCGGCGATGGCGTAGTCGCAGGGCTCGGGGTCGCCGGGACCGTTGGAGAGGAACACCCCGTCGGGGTTCATCGCCAGCACCTCGGCGGCGGGGGTGCGGGCCGGGACCACGGTGACGCTGCAGCCGCGCGAGGCCAGCATGCGCAGGATGTTGCGCTTGACGCCGAAGTCGTAGGCGACGACCTTGAACGGCAGCGCCTCGTCGGCGGGGTCGAGCGGCGCGGGCAGCCCGCCCTCGAGCGCCCACTCGCCCTGGGTCCAGGCATAGGGCTCGGCGGTGGTGGCCTGCTGGGCGAGGTCCATGCCCTTGAGCCCGGGGAAGTCACGGGCGGCGGCGAGCGCCGCGGCCTCGTCGATGGCGTCGCCGGCCTGTAGACAGCCGTTCTGCGCGCCCTTCTCGCGCAGGATGCGGGTCAGGCGACGGGTGTCGATGTCGGCGATGCCGACCACGCCCTGACGACGCAGATAGTCGTCGAGACGCTCGCGCTGGCGGAAATTGCTGGCGCGCTGGGGCAAGTGGCGGATGATCAGGCCGGCGGCCTGGATGCCGGCGGACTCCTCGTCCTCCGGGTTGGCGCCCACGTTGCCGATGTGGGGGTATGTCAGGGTCACGAGCTGGCGCAGATAGGAGGGATCGGTGAGGATCTCCTGATAGCCGGTCATGGCGGTGTTGAACACCACCTCACCGACGCTCGAGCCATCGGCGCCAATCGATGTTCCGCGGAAGACCGAACCGTCTTCCAGAACCAGAACTGCGGGTTTTCTCAAGGGTATCTCCGAATCCGGGCGAGGATGCGCAACGACCGCGACGGGACGTCGGGTGACGGCGTTGGACACACAGGGTAGGTCAATGGCAGCGCCCTGACCGGCCTGAATTCTAAAGAACCGCCGGCGCACTGTCCACGCGCGCCGGTCGGTACGGGCGGCGAAATGCCAACCCGATCATCCGCTTCAGCCCCCTCCGGCGTGCAGTTGGTGGCGCGCCCAGGCGATGATCCCCGCCGCATCCATGGCACCGGCCTGACGGGCCCGCTCGACCCCGCCGCGAAACAGCGCCAGGGTCGGGATGCTGCGGATACCGAGCCGCGCGGCCAGCCCCTGGGCCCGTTCGGTGTCGACCTTGACCAGGCGCAGCTCGGGCTCGAGGGTGCGCGCGGCAGCGGCGAAGGCCGGCGCCATCATCTGGCAGGGACCGCACCAGGGCGCCCAGAAATCGACCAGCAGCGGCAGATCGCTGCGCCCCAGGTGATGGGCGAAGCGCGCCTCGTCGAGCGCCACCGGCTCGCCACCGAACAGCGGCGCGTGACAGCGCCCGCATCGTCCGCCCGCGCCGAGGCGCGCCGGTGCCAGCCGGTTGACCGCGTCGCAGGCGGGGCAGACCACATGGATTGGATCGGACATCTCCTTACTCTCTCCCTCTCGATGGATGCGGGCGTGACGGGAGCGCCCGCACGCCGCGTATCCTGGTCGTTGTCGACGATCGCGACCATCCCGACCACGGCCCCAGCCGTATCGCGACCGTCTTGAATCGTCATCGACCGGTAGCTATCGTCACCGGCCTTGCCAATATCCACACCATCAGGAGTCATCACCCATGACAGATTCACCCCATGTCGTGACCGTCACCGCCGAGAACTTCCAGTCGGTCGTCATCGAGGGCTCCTACGAGCGCCCAGTGTTGGTCGACTTCTGGGCCGACTGGTGCGCCCCCTGTCGCATGCTGATGCCGCTGCTCACCGGGCTGGCCGAGCGCTACGCCGGGCGCTTCCTGCTCGCCAAGGTCAACACCGAGGAGGAGCAGGCGCTGGCCGCGCAGTTCGGCGTGCGCAGCCTGCCCACGGTACGGCTCTACAAGGACGGCCAGCCGGTCGACGAGTTCATGGGTGCGCTGCCCGAGGGAGAGATCCGCGAGTTCCTCGATCGTCACATCCCCCGCGCCTCGAGCGGGCTGCTCGACCAGGCCCGCGCCAGTATCGCCGAGGGCGCACTCGAGCAGGCCGCCGCACAGCTCGAACAGGCCCGCGCCGAGGACCCGGAGAACAACCGCATCGCCCTGCTCGAGGTCGAGCTGCGCGCCGCGCGCGGCGAGGTCGTTGAGGCCGAGGCGGCGATCGATCGACTGCCGATCGAGCTGGCCAATGACCCCGAGGTCAATGCCCTGCGTGGCCGGCTGCGCTTCGCCACCGCGCTCGTCGACGCCGCTGACGAGGCGACGCTGCGCGCCCGACTCGAGGCCGATGCCACCGACAGCGAGGCCCGCTATCAGCTCGCCGCCCGCGCGGTGAGCCAGGGCGATCACGCCACCGCGCTGGAGCTGCTGCTCGAGCTGATGAAGCGCGATCGCGGCTACGGCGAGGACGCCGGGCGCAAGGGCATGCTCGCGGTGTTCGACCTGCTCGGCGGCGACGGCGACCTGGTCGCGCGCTACCGCGCCAAGATGATGAACGCGCTCTACTGAGCGCCCTCCCCCCCGGCGGCGTGCCCGATCTCGCAGACCTCGCGAAACACCCCGAGCGCGCCCCAGGGGTGCCCCGACCAGCGCAGCCGACCCGGCGCCCCGGTCTCCTCCGGGTGACAGCCGCAGACCCCGGCGACCGCGACCAGTCGATCGGTCCCGGCAACGAACAGCAACGGCACCAGCGGGCGCAGCCAGGGCGCCACCCCGGCCTCCTGGAAGACCTTCTTGAGCGCTCGCAGCGGCCCACCCGGGCGCTGCCGACACCGCCCACCGGCGCCGGCGAACCGCACCTCCAGCGCCAGCTCGACTCCAGCCAGCCGTAACTCGCCCAGTCCCTGCGGCAGCACCAGCTCGCGCCCCGACACCCAGCGCAGGGCCGCATCCGGCGGCCTCGGCAGCGGTTGCAGCGCATAGAGATCGTCGCGATAGCGGCGCACCTCGCAGCCGGTCCAGGCCACCTGCGGCGCGGCATCGGCACGCGCCGTCAACAGCTCGCCGACGACCCGTTCGAGCCGCGCCCGTCCCGGCACCGCGAACCCCTGACGACGCAGCCACAGCCGCGCCACCGCCCGCCGCACCGAGGGCTCCAGCCCGCACAGACCGGCCACCGAGAGGGTGCCGGGCACGGCGCCGGCGACGGCGGCGAGATCGCGCCCGGCCTGGCGATCGATCAGCGTCGCCGCCTCGGCACAGTGCGCCGCGCTGCGCGCGATGGTGGACGCCGCCGCCGGCCAGCGGCCGCGCAGCAGCGGCAGCACCTGGTGGCGCAGCAGGTTGCGATCGTGGTGGAGGGCGTCGTTGCTCGGATCCTCGATCCAGTCGAGCCGATGACGTCGGGCGTAATCGAGCAGCTGCGCGCGCGACACCCCGAGCAGCGGACGCACCAAGCGCCCCCGACCGAGCGGCGCGCACCCCGGCATCGCCGCCAGCCCGTGCACCCCACTCCCTCGCAGCAACGCGAGCAGCAGGGTCTCGGCCTGGTCGTCGAGATGATGGGCGGTCAGCAGCAGCTCGTCGTCGTCGAGCAGCGCGGCGAAGGCGCGATAGCGCGCCTCGCGGGCATGGGCCTCGAGGCTCTCGCCAGGGGGCGGCGAGAGCGCCAGGGCGCGGGCGACGAAACGCACCCCGAGCACGCGACAGCGTTCACGACAGTGCCGGCGCCAGTCCCGCGCCACTGGCTGCAACCCGTGATCGATGTGGATGGCGCCGAGCGGGCGCGCCAGTGGCGCCCGGGTCAGCGCATGCAGCAGCACGGTGGAGTCGAGTCCACCGCTGTAGGCGATCCAGCAACGGCCCCGACCACCGAGCGCGACCAGATCGGCGGCGAGGCGCTCGGGGTCGAGCGCGTCCACCTCACTCCTTGAAGCGACCGTAGCCCATCAGGCGCTGATGGCGCTTGGCCACCAGGGTGTCGAGGTCGACCGTGGCGAGCTCGTCGAGCCGCTTCACCAGCACCGCCTTGAGCGCGGCGGCGTTGGCATCGGGGTCGCGGTGCGCGCCGCCCGAGGGCTCCTTGATGATCTCGTCGATCAGCCCCTGCTCGAGCAACTTGTCGGAGGTGATCGCCATCGCCTCGGCGGCGAGCTGGGCCTTGTCGGCGCTCTTCCACAGGATCGAGGCGCAGCCCTCGGGCGAGATCACCGAGTAGGTGCTGAACTGCAGCATCCCCAGCCAGTCGCCGACGCCGATCGCCAGCGCCCCGCCCGAGCCGCCCTCGCCGATCACGGTGCTGAGGATCGGGGTACGCAGCCGCGACATCTCGCGCAGGTTGCGCGCGATCGCCTCGCTCTGACCGCGCTCCTCGGCACCGACGCCGGGATAGGCGCCGGGGGTGTCGATGAAGGTCAGCACCGGCAGCGAGAAGCGCTCGGCCATCTCCATCAGGCGCAGCGCCTTGCGGTAGCCCTCGGGGCGCGGCATGCCGAAGTTGCGTTGGATCTTCTCCTTGGTGTCGCGTCCCTTCTGGTGACCGATCACCATCACCGGTCGACCGTCGAGCCGCGCCAGCCCCCCGACGATGGCCAAATCGTCGGCGAAGGCGCGATCGCCGTGCAGCTCGTGGAACTCGTCGAAGATCCGGCGCACGTAATCGAGCAGGTAGGGACGCTGCGGATGACGCGAGAGCTGCGAGATCTGCCACGGCGTCAGCGAGGAGAAGATCGACTCGGTGAGCGCCACACACTTGGTCTGGAGACGCTCGATCTCCTCCTGGATATTGAGTTCGTTGTCGTGGCCGACCAGGCGAAGTTCTTCGATCTTCGCCTCGAGCTCTGCGATGGGTTGTTCGAAATCGAGGAAATTGAGATCCATAGCCCCACTACATCGTCTTGAGAGTTACGCGTGGATCGCCCACGGATGACTCCGCATACGGCGCCCCGTCATCAGGCAGCGGTCGAGCACCGGAGGCCATCGCAACGACGCCCCGGTCGGGCATCGCGAGACCGACCTCGTCGCCCCCGCCCACCCGGCTCGACCCCGGCACGGGCGCATGCCCGCGGCCACACAGCAACCTGCCAATCTAGCGCAGCGACCGCAGTGAGTACAGCATCGCGCACTAGGCTCTGCACGACCGCATCGGACATACGAGCACAGGGCCGCGCGACGTCTCGAAGGCGATTTCGCGCACTTAACCGACATGGCCTCAGGATTTCGACCAAGATCCGCGATCAGGCAGTTAAATGCCGCCAAATTCGAACAACACCAGGCCTTTACAGCAAACCCGCGGAAAAACCCGCCCCAACCGCCGAGAATCAGCCACCCTGGCGGGAAAAAGCCGTAAAAGCGCGGCGTCGGACGAAGCGGTTCCGGGGCCAATGATCAGTCACCCGCCACCGCCCTCAGTCGCCAGTGGCGGTGCCTTCAGGGGCATCGCGAGAGACCAACGCCTGCACCCCGATAGCGACCGGCGGCTGACGACCGACGACCGACGGCTGACGGCTGGCAACTGGCGGCTGATGGCTGACGGCTGACGGCTGGCAACTGACGGCTGACGGCTGACGGCTGACGGCTGACGGCTGGCAACTGGCGGCTGATGGCTGATGGCTGATGGCTGGTAGCTGGTAGCTGATGGCTGGTGCAGCTGGCGACTGATAACCCCTACTCGAACAGCCGCGCCAGCGCCTGCTGCCAGCCGCCGAGTTCATCACCGAGGCCCAGCCACAACGCCCGGATGCCGGAGACGGTCTGATCGAAGGCCGGCCAGTCTCCCGGGTCCGGCGCGATCCAGGCCAGCCAGACGGCCAGCGCGAGCAGGGTCAGGCTGCTCAGCGGGTCGTTCAGGCTCAGCGGCTTGAGCGCGGTGCCGAAGGAGCGCTTGATCCGGCTGTTGAGCAGGTCGACGCTGAACAACTCGTCGAGCAGGAGATGGGTGAGATAGCCGATCGCCACCATCAGCCCGGCGACCCAGGCCGCCCGTGCCGGCTGCTCCAACAGCCAGTGGGCGGCGTTGACCGTCGCCAGCGACCACACCGCCGCCGCCAGCCAGGAATGCCAGATCCCGCGGTGCACGGTGAAGCGGGTGAACAGCTCGAAGAAACCGTAGCGTACACAGAGGAACACCCCGACCCACACCAGCGCCAGCTCGAACAACAACAGCTGACCGACCAGGGGCAGGGTCATGGCGAAGGCCAGCCCGGCCCCGAGCACGGTGAAGAAGGCACGCACCGGACGCGAGGTGTCGGAGTCGACATCGGGCAACAGACTGGCGCCGACCCCGAGCGCGAACAGCGGCAGCGTCTGCCCCTGCTCGACCAGCCCGGCGGCGTGCAGACCGAGCACGCTGGCGCCGCTGACGAAGATGCTGACATTGATATGGGTGTGGAAGTTGGCCATGCGAAAACGAAGCACTGCGCAGAGCGGCGCCAGCGGCGCCCACGGATCCGGGGCACTCTAACCGCGCCAGCCGCCAGCCGCCAGGGAAAGCACCCAGCCTCCAGTGCGCTTGTCTCAAGCGACAGCGCTCAGCAAGCACGTCCACTGGAGGCTGGTGGCTGATAGCTGGCACCTGGCGCCTGGAAGCTGGCGACGAACCCCGCCGTGGCGGATAATCCGCGCCTCGTCCGCCGTCGCTTCGCAGAGGTTTCGTCCATGACCGCATCCCCACTGACCATCGCGCTCGTCCAGCAGGCCGATCAGGGCGGCCTCGAGGCCAATCTCGACGCCTGCGCCACGGCCTGTCGCGCGGCTGCCGACGAGGGCGCGCAGCTGGTGCTGCTCCAGGAGCTGCACAACGGGCCCTATTTCTGCCAGCAGGAAGACCCGGCGCTGTTCGATCTCGCCGAGCCCATCCCCGGCCCCAGCACCGACGCCCTCGGCGCGCTCGCCGCCGAACTCGGGGTGGTGATCGTCGGCTCGCTGTTCGAGCGCCGCGCCCCCGGGCTCTATCACAACACCGCCGTGGTGCTCGACAGCGACGGTCGGCTCGCCGGGCGCTATCGCAAGATGCACATCCCCGACGACCCGGGCTACTACGAGAAGTTCTACTTCACCCCCGGCGACCTCGGCTTCACCCCGATCGACACCAGTGTCGGTCGGCTCGGGGTGCTGGTGTGCTGGGATCAGTGGTACCCGGAGGCGGCGCGGCTGATGGCGCTCGCCGGGGCCGAGCTGCTGCTCTACCCCACCGCCATCGGCTGGGACCCGCGCGACGAGCCCGCGGAGCAGACACGCCAGCTCGATGCCTGGATGACGGTGCAGCGTGGTCACGCGGTGGCCAACGGCCTGCCGGTGGCCGCCTGCAACCGCATCGGCTTCGAGCCCGATCCGGCGGCGGGTGGCGCCGGGGCGCGCTTCTGGGGCAACTCCTTCGTCTGCGGCCCGCAGGGCGAGCTGCTCGCGCGCGCCGGGGCCGATCGCGCCGAGACCCTGATCGTCACCATCGATCGCGCCCGCAGCGAGACCGTGCGCCGCATCTGGCCCTTCCTGCGCGACCGGCGGATCGACGCCTACGACGCGCTCGAGCGCCGCTACCGCGACTGACCGCACGCGGTTGAGATCATCGTCCTCCGCCCTCAGGGATGGCTGTGCGGTCGCCATGCGACCGCGAGCAGGATGCGCCCGGGCGGCGTGGCCGCCCCGCAGTCATCGCGCCAGCGGAGGACAGCCCATGCCCACTGACACCAGCCCCAGCACCGAGAATCGCGAGTTGATGCGCTCGATCATCCAGCGCGTCGCCACCGGCCCCGATCTCTCCAAGGACATCTCCCTGGCCGAGGCCCGGCAGGCGATGCGCAGCATCCTCGACGCCACCGCCGACCCGGTACAGGCGGCCATCTTCCTCATCGCGCTGCGGATGAAGCGCGAGACCGACGACGAGCTGCGCGGCATCCTCGAGGCCATCCAGGAGGCCACCGGGCATGCCGTCGCCGAGGTCGACGAGGTGGTCGACATCGCCGATCCCTACGACGGCTACAACCGCTCGCTGCCGGTCTCCCCCTTCCTGATGCCGCTGCTGGCCGAGTGCGGTGTGGCGACGATCAGCCACGGCGCGAACGCCGTCGGACCCAAGTTCGGCGTCACCCACAGACATGTGCTCGAGGCCGCCGGGGTCGCGGTCGATCTCAGCCCGGTCGAGGTCGCCGCCCGGCTCTCCGACCCCGACCTCGGCTGGGGCTATATCGACCAGCGCGCCTACTGCGCGGCGCTGCACAACCTGCTCGGGCTGCGCGAGACCATCGTCAAGCGCCAGGCGCTGACCACCGTCGAGGTGCTGGCGCGGCCGGTGCACGGACGCCGCCACACCCACCTGATGACCGGCTATGTGCACAAGCCCTACCCGCGCATCTATGCCCTGCTCGCACGCCATGCCGGATTCGAGTCGGCACTGCTGGTGCGCGGCGTCGAGGGCGGCGTCATCCCCTCGCTGCGCCAGCGCGGACTGTGCTTCAACTATCAGCGCATGGGCGAGGAGCAGTCCTTCGAGGTCGACCCGACCAGCCTGGGCATCGAACAGGCGCTGCGCGCCCCGCCGCTGCCCGAGAGCCTGCCGCAGACGACCCGCGCCGGCGACGACATCGCCATCGCCGTCGATCTGCCGGCCACCGCGACGGCGGCGGCACGCGCCGGCCTGGCCGCGCTCGAGGGCGGGCACGGCCCCGCCTATGACGCCCTGGTGCTGGGCGCGGCGCTGGTGCTCTGGCATCTGGGGCGAGTGCCCAGCCTGGAGGCGGGCGCGATCCGTGCCCGCGCGGTGCTCGACAGCGGCCGCGCCGCACGACGGGTGTGCTGATGGCCGGGCCGCGCGTGGTGGCGCGCAGCGACGAGGTCCCCGAGGGGGGCTTCATCCGGGTCCGGGTGGCGGGGATCGACTGCATCCTCGCACGGGTCGAGGGCCGGCTCTATGCCGTCGAGGACAACTGTAGTCACGAGGACTATCCGCTCTCCTACGGCTGTCTCGACGGCGCGCGCATCAAGTGCTCGCTGCACGGCAGCCGTTTCTGTCTGCGCACCGGCCAACCGCTCGAAGAACCCGCCGACACCCCGACCCGCACCTTCCACGTCGAGGTCATCGACGATCAGGTGCTGATCGACCCGACGCGGACGGGCGAGTGAGGCCGCCAGCCGCCAGCCGCCAGCCGCCAGCCGCCAGCCGCCAGCCGCCAGCCGCCAGCCGCCAGCCGCCAGGATTGAACCGCAAAGCCGCGAAGGGCGCGAAGAAAGCGACCAGCCTTCAGCAAACAGCCTCCAGTGTCGGTTTGCAGTCAACCTTGAAGGGATGAGACAAGCC
>NZ_RHFJ01000072.1:0-15001 GCF_003718675.1 Marichromatium sp. AB32 | reverse complement strand
TGGCCCAGGCCGAGCCGGGCGAGACCGACTACGACCGGCTCGCCTCGGTGGCCGATCGCTGTCTCTACCGCGCCAAGGAAGGGGGGCGCAATTGCGTGGTCGATCGCTGCTGAGGGCCGGCGCGTCGTGGCGCCAGCCCGGTGCGCGTCAACAACCGTATTCGCAGACCTGATAGCTGCTGACGGTACCGCCGCAGTTCTCGTAGCAGAGTCGGTACTCCTCATCGCACTGGCCGGTGTCGGCACCCTGGTTGCAGTAGCTGCTCGACGAGCACTTGCTGCGCTCGATGTCGCTCTTAGCCGTGGCCATGCAGGCGGTGTAGTTGATCATGGCGTTGCGCTCGCAATCGGCGCGGGCGTTGGCGGCGCGGTTCTCGGCCTGGTTGCGGCACATCGCGCGCATGCTCAGGCACTGGTTCAGGCACTGCTTGCCGGCGCTGTCGGCCGGGGGCATGTAGCTGTACTCGGTGCGATAGGACGGGCCACAGGCGACGAGCGCGATGGCGAGCGTGGCGAGGAAGACAAGGCGCTGCAGTGCGCGGGAGTGGATGGGCATGATCGATCCTTGAGCCGGAGTCCGGCAGTCGTTGAGTCCGTTTGATTCTAGCCAATTCTGTCCCCAATGCAGGTGCGCTGGCGCAGGTCGTGACGTCCTCATCGGTGCGCCGGGGCGAAGCGGTGGGTCAGGGCGCTCGGTCCGCTCGGCCACTGGCCCTTGAGCCGATTCTCGGCGCGTGCGCCGACGAAACCGAGATAGCCGTACTTGCCGTAGTGGGGCAGCTTGCGCGCCAGTGCCGGCAGCGCCTCGGCCCGCTCGGTACCGAGCCAGGCGAGCGGCTGTTCACCGCGCGCGGCGGTGAGCACGATGCTGTCGAGCCCGTCGAGACGTTGCGTCGGGGGCGCTGCGGTGGGGTCGGGGACGGCGTGCTCGAAGGTTGCGCGATGGCGGTTCTCCCAGCCGAGCAGCCAGATCGCGCCGTGCTCGGGCAGGGTGTCGAACGCGCTGTCGAGCGCCACCCGCCAGCCCGGATGTCCGCTGCGCCAGCGCTCGGCCAGCGCCCGATAGCCGTCGAGCAATGCTGTCGGCGCCCGTGCCGGCAGCAGGATCAGCCCTCGCTCGGCGCCGAACAGGTTGCCGAGTGCCACCGGGGTCTCGCCGGGCAGCAGGGTGCGGAAGACGTCGAATCCGGGGTCGACGGCGAGGGCGAGCGGGCGCTGGTCGAGCGCGATGCCGAACGCCTGGGTGCGCTCGGTGGTGTCGATCCAGACCGTGCGGCTGGTGTCGTCGGGCAGTGCGAGCCGCAGCGGCAGGTACAGCGGGAAGGGTGCGCCCGGCTGGGTCTGGCGGATCTCGCCGTGGACCTCTATCTGGCCGTCGTGTTGCTCGAGTCTGACCCCGTCGAGCGCCAGCGTCGGTGCCCCGGGTCGCTCGACCCAGGCGGCGAAGAAGTCGCCGAGGTCGGTGCCCGAGACCTGCTCGAAGGCGCGGCGCAACTCGGCGTAGCCGGCGGCGCGGAAACGGTTGTCGGCATAGAAGCGGCGCAGTCCGGCGTCGAAGGTCTCGTCGCCGAGGCGGCGGCGCAGCATGTGGAAGACCATCGCCCCCTTGCCGTAGCCGATCGCCTGGGAGCCGCCGTCGTGACGGGCGCGGAAGGCGCTGAGCGGGAAGTCCTCGCCGTGGTGGACGTGATCGGCGTAGGCCTTGAGCATCTCGCGCCGTGCCTCGACCCCGGTGCCGGCGCGCTCGCGCTGCCAGTAGTCGGCGAGATAATTGGTCAGGCCCTCGCTCCAGTTGCCCGAGTCGGCGTCGACATAGACCCCGTTGCCCCACCAGTTGTGGAGGATCTCGTGCGGGTAGGAGGTGTGGAGGATGAAGGGCAGACGGATCACCCGTGAGCCGAGCAGGGTGAAGGAGGGCATGCCGTAGCCGCTCTCCCAGAAGTTTTCGACCAGCGCGAACTTGGCGTAGGGGTAGGGGCCGATGCGCTCGCCATAGTCGCGCAGATAGGTGGCGGTGGCGGCGAGATAGCGTCGCGCGAGTGCGGGGTCGGGCGCGCGCAGATAGACCTGGGTGGCGATGCCCTCGCTGCTGTCGCGATAGAGGGTGAAGGGCGCGGCGACCAGATAGATCGATTCCTGCGGCTGCGTCTCGCGCCACTGTGAGCGTCCCGACTCGGGCGCCGTGCCGGGGCCGCTGCCTTGGGAGACGGCGATCCAGCCCGCGGGCAGGGTGATATCGAGTGCGAAGCGCAGTCGCTGCCCGGGCAGCAGCGGGTACCAGCCGCTGGCTCCGGAGAGGAAGATGCCATCGCTGTCGATGGTGCCGAGCGACCACTGTCGGTCGCGTCCAACCCCCTCGATCTGGCGGCGCAGGCCGTGACGGATCTGGCCCCGGTAGTCGAGGGTGACCGGTCCCGTGCCGGCGTGCCGCAACCGATAGACGGTGAGGTGGCCGCGTCGCCCGACCGGGGTGAGGGTCGCCGTCTCGTCGCCGACGGTGGGCGTGAGCCCGGCGTCGAGCAGCACCAGGGTGTCCTCGAGCCCGGCGGGCAGGCGCAGCCGATCGCTCGCCTCCAGGGTGCCGGTGGCGGGGTCGATGTGCACCGCGAGCTGGTGCTCGACGAGCGGTGGCGGGGACGCGGCCTGGGCCGGGGTCAGACCGAGCAGCAGCAGGGTTGAAAGGATCAAGTGTCGCATCAGTATCCGGATCCTCGGCAGAATAGGGAGCGGGGCGGTGTGTGCCCCGGGCAACAGGGTCGGTGGTCGGCGTTCCTTCTCGATGCTCGAGGGAAGCGCAGAGCGCGTGACCTGGTCAATCATGCGGGCCGCGGTGGCCCGAAACCAGCGGGGTGAGACGTGTCCTACAAAAGCTTGGCGATGATTGCCGTCGCCGTCGTGCTGGCGGCGCCGGGGGCGAGTGTCCTTGCGCGGGATGCCGAGCCTGCGGCGGGGGCGGCCACCCGGGTGCTCGAACTCGATGCGCTGACCGGGGTCGAGACCCTGCTCGGGCGCATCGCCGAGCGCCGCGTGGTCTATGTCGGCGAGCACCACGACCGCTATGCCGACCATCTCGATCAGCTGGCGGTGATCCGCGGCCTGCACGCCCGCGGCAAGCCGCTGGCGATCGGTTTGGAGTGCTTCCAGCAGCCCTTCCAGATCCATCTCGACGCCTATGTCGCCGGCGCCATCGACGAGGCGCAGATGCTGCGCCGCACCGAGTACTTCGAGCGCTGGCGCTTCGACTACCGGCTCTATCGTCCGATCCTGCGCTTCGCGCGCGAGCACGAGATCCCGCTGATCGCGCTCAATCTCGACCAGGCCCTCACCCGCCGTGTCGGCGAGGTCGGCATCGACGGGCTCGACCCTCGTCAGCGCGCCGCCCTGCCCGCCGCGCTCGCCCGGCCCGACGCGGCCTATCGCGAGCGGCTGCGCGAGATCTTCGCCCAGCACCCCTTCGGCGACGAGCGCGATCTCGATCACTTCATCGAGGTCCAGCTGCTGTGGGACGAGGGCATGGCCGCGCGCGCCGCCGACTATCTCGACGCCAACCCCGAACGCACCCTGGTGGTGCTCGCCGGGGCCGGGCACCTCGAGTACGGCATCGGTATCCCCGACCGGGTCGAGCGCCGGCTCGGGCTGCCGGGTGCGGTGTTGCTCAACGGCGAGGGGCGACCGGTCGAGCCGCCGGCGGCCGATTTCTATCTCTATCCCGCCCCGGCCGAGCTGCCCCCGGCCGGGCTGCTGGGGGTGCAGCTCGGCGAGGGCGAGGAAGGGGCCGGCACCCGCGTGGTCGGCTTCGCCGCCGACAGTGGCGCGCAGGCCGCCGGGGTGGCGGTGGGCGATCGCATCCTCGCCCTTGCCGGGCGAGCGGTCGCCGACTATGCCGATATCCGTCTGGCGCTGCTCGATCGTGTCCCCGGCGAGCGGGTCGCGGTCACGGTGCTGCGCGGCGCCGAGGAGCGGCGCGATCTTGAGGTGGAGTTGCGCTGATGTCGATCTCGCACCGCCCCGAGCTGCTCTCCCCGGCCGGCAGCCCCAGCCATCTCGACTATGCCTTCGCCTATGGCGCCGATGCCGTCTATGCCGGGCTGCCCCGGTACAGCCTGCGGGTGCGCAAGGGCGGCTTCGACGCCGCCTCGCTCGCCACCGGCATCGCCGCGGCCCATGATCTCGGCAAGCGCTTCTATCTCGCCGTCAACCTGATGCCGCACGGGGCCAAGCTGCGCACCTTCGTCGACGACATCGGCGCGCTGGTCGCGCTCGGCCCCGATGCGCTGATCATGGCCGACCCCGGGCTGATCATGCTGGTGCGCGAGCGCTGGCCCGAGCTGCCGATCCACCTCTCGGTGCAGGCCAACACGGTCAACGCCGCGGCGGTGCGCTTCTGGGCGACGCAGGGGGTCGAGCGGGTGATCCTCTCGCGCGAGCTCTCGCTCGACGAGATCGCGGCGATCCGCGAGGCCTGTCCCGACACCGAGCTGGAGGTCTTCGTCCACGGCGCGCTCTGTATCGCCTATTCCGGGCGCTGTCTGCTCTCGGGGTACTTCAACCACCGCGACGCCAACCAGGGGGTGTGTACCAACGCCTGTCGCTGGCGCTACCGCTTGGGCGAGGTGGCTGGCGGCGAGCCCGGGTTCGTGCTGGAGGAGGGCGAGCGCCCGGGCGAGTACATGCCGGTGTTCGAGGACGAGCAGGGCACCTACATCATGAACTCGCGCGACCTGCGCGCCGTCGAGCACGTCGCCCGGCTGATCGAGATCGGCATCGACTGTCTCAAGATCGAGGGTCGCACCAAGTCCGACTACTATGTCGCGCGCACCGCCCAGGTCTATCGCCAGGCGATCGACGACGCGCTCGCCGGGCGCGCCTTCCGTGCCGACCTGCTCGAGGCGCTCGAGGGACTGGCCAATCGGGGCTATACCGAGGGTTTCTATCGCCGTCACGGCGCCGATCCGGCGCTGCAGAACTACGACTGCGGTGCCTCGCGCAACCAGCGCCAGTTGTTCGTCGGCGAGGTGCTGGGGGCACGCGAGGGCTGGGCCGAGGTGGCGGTGCGCAACCGCTTTGCGCGCGGCGATCAACTGGAGCTGATGAGCCCGGGCGGCAACCACGCCTTCCGTCTCGAGGCGCTCAGCGATCGCGAGGGCGCGCCGCTCGAGGTCGCGCCGGGGGCGGGCTGGACGGTGCGGGTGCGCCTGCCCGAGGGCGTCGAGCCCGGCGCGCGGGCGCTGCTCACCCGCGCGGTCTGAGCGCGGCGGCTCAGCGCACCCAGTCGATGAGGTGCATCAGCGGGTTCTCCCCGGTCTCCGGGCTGAGCACGCGTCCGCGTACGCTCTCCCCGGCCTCGGCCACCGACTCCGGGTCGCCGCTCACCAGCGGGTGCCAGCGCGGCAGGGGGCGGCCCTCGGCGAGCAGCCGGTAGGCGCAGGTCTCGGGCAGCCAGCGCGGGTCGGCCAGGTGCTCGGGGGTGAGGGTGATGCAGTCGGGCATGCGCCGGGCGCGGTTGGGGTAGTCGCGGCAGCGGCAGGTGTCGAGATCGAGCAGGGCGCAGGCGATGCGGGAGTAAACGATGCGGCCCGTGTCCTCGTCCTCGAACTTCTCCAGACAGCACTTGCCGCAGCCGTCGCAGAGCGCGTCCCATTGCCCGGTGTCCATCAGCTCGAGCGGGGTGGTCTCCCAGAAGGGGGCGGCGGTCTGGTTCATGCGGGGTCCTCGGTCGCCCGATCGGGCGCGAAAAGCGCTTCATCTTGCCGTAAAGCCGAGGGTCTCGCCAGGGGAATGATTGAACCGCAAAGACACAAAGGAGCAGAGTGCTAACAGCGTCCCGTCGCCTGTGGATGCATTCATCTGGCTCGGCGATCCCCGGCGAGCGGTGTTGCTTGCGGGTGAGGCGAGTGGGGGCACTGGAGGTGGTCATCCCATCAGCGCTTTGCGCTCTTTGGGTCTTTGCGGTTCAGACCGTCCCTGGTCGCTGAAGGTCGGCCGCCGGGCGCCTGGGCTATAATCGCCGGTCCGGTCGCTGGGTCGGTGGTCGGGTCGAGGAGGAAGGGAACATGGCGAAGGCGCTGATCCAGGCCCCGTTCGGGCCGATCGCCGTCGACTGGCGCGGGGGCGCGCTGGCCGGGGTCGATCTCGTGCCGCAGGGCGAGCGCGATGGCGCGGTCTTGCCCGATTGGGTGCGCGCCGAGTTCGTCGCCTATCTCGAGGATCCGGGGCATCGGATCGACCTGCCGCTGCAGCCCGCGGGCACAGTCTTCCAGCAGCGCGTCTGGACTGCGCTGCGGGCGATCCCGCCGGGGCGCCCCTGTACCTACGGCGAGCTGGCCGCGAGACTCGGCAGCGCGGCGCGCGCCATCGGTCAGGCCTGTCGCGCCAACCCCTGCCCGCTGGTGGTGCCCTGTCACCGGGTGGTGGGCCGGCGCGGGGCGGGTGGTTTCGGTGGTGCGCGCGCCGGTGCGCCGCTGGCCGTCAAGCGCTGGTTGCTGCGCCACGAAGGCTGGGAGGAGGACTGATGGCCGAGGACGGGATCCTGATCGAGCGTTTCGTCGAGTCGCTGTGGCTCGAGCGCGGCGCGAGCCGCAACACCCAGAGCGCCTATCGCTCCGATCTGCGCGCCTTCGCCGCCTGGCTTGCCGCCGAACGCAAGCGGGGTCTGGCGGCGGCCGGACGTCAGGACCTGCTCGATTATCTGGCGCTGCTCGCCGAGCAGGGCCGCAAGCCGCGCTCGAGCGCGCGCCTGGTCTCCTCGCTGCGGCAGTTCTATCGTTATCTGCTGCGCCGCGGGGTGATCGCTGACGACCCGAGCGCGCGCATCGAGACCCCGCGCCTGGGCCGCCCGCTGCCCAAGAGCCTGAGCGAGGCCGAGGTCGAGTATCTGTTGCGCGCGCCCGATACCACCGACCCGCGCGGTCATCGCGACCGCACCATGCTCGAGGTGCTCTATGCCAGCGGGCTGCGGGTGACCGAGCTGGTCACCCTGATGCCCGCCCAGATCAGCCTCACCCAGGGGCTGGTGCGGGTGCAGGGCAAGGGCGGGCGCGAGCGTCTGGTGCCGCTAGGCGACGAGGCCACGCACTGGGTGCGCGAGTACGTCAAGGGGCCGCGCCTGGAGCTGCTCGGCGGGCGTTGCAGCGACTATCTGTTCCCCACCAGTCGCAGTGAGCACATGAGCCGTCAGGCCTTCTGGATGCTGATCAAGCGCTATGCCATCGAGGCCGGGGTGCTCAAGCCGCTCTCGCCCCACACCCTGCGTCACGCCTTCGCCACCCATCTGCTCAATCACGGTGCCGATCTGCGCGTGGTGCAGATGCTGCTCGGACACAGCGACCTTTCAACCACCCAGATCTATACCCACGTTGCCCGAGAGCGGCTCAAGCGGATGCATGCCGTGCATCATCCGCGCGGCTGAGCCGGTCGGGCCATATCCCTGTTCGAGGTTCTTCATGCCATCGTTTGACATCGTTTCCGAGTTCGATCTACAAGAGGTGCGCAACGCGGTCGATCAGGCCAATCGCGAGATCGGTACCCGCTTCGACTTCAAGGGCGTCACCGCCAGCTTCGAGCTCGCCGAGGACAAGATCCAGCTCGCCGCCGAGCAGGAGTTCCAGCTCCAGCAGATGCTCGACATCCTGCGCCAGAAGCTGGTCAAGCGTAAGATCGATCTCGCCGCGCTGGAGCCGGGCGAGGCGGTGCAGACGCTCAATGCCGCGCGCCAGGAGATCGTCCTCAAGCAGGGCGTCGACAGCGACACCGCCAAGCGCATGGTCAAGGCGATCAAGACGAGCAAGCTCAAGGTGCAGGCCCAGATCCAGGGCGAGCAGGTGCGGGTCACCGGCAAGAAGCGCGACGACCTGCAGGCGGTGATCACGCTGCTGCGCGAGTCCGACTGGGGGCTGCCGCTGCAATTCGAAAACTTCAGAGACTAGGAAGCCCCATGCTGAGAATCAGATCCCTCGCGCTGGCCGCCACCCTCGGCTGCCTCGCCACCGCCGTGCAGGCCGGTCCCGAGCAGCAGATTCGCGCCGCGCTCGAGGCGGTGTCCCCGGACATCGCCATCAGCGATATCCGTCCGGCCCCGGTCGATGGCCTCTACGAGGTGCTCGTCGGCAGTGAGCTGATGTACATGACCGCCGACGGTCGTTATTTCATCGATGGACGCATCGTCGATCTCAAGACCCGCACCGATCTCACCGAGCCGCGTCTGGCCGAGGCCCGCAAGGGGCTGATCGAGTCGATCGGTGAGGAGTCGATGGTGAGCTTCGGTCCCGCCGACGCCGCGCACACGGTCACGGTGTTCACCGACATCGAATGTGGCTACTGTCGCAAGCTGCACAGCCAGATCGACGACTATGTCGCCAACGGTATCCGCGTGCGCTATCTGTTCTTCCCCCGCGCCGGCGAGGGCAGCGAGGCCTATCGCGAGGCCGTCTCGGTGTGGTGCGCCGGTGATGCCGAGGCGCGTCGCGAGGCGATGACCGAGGCCAAGCAGGGCAAGTCGATCGAGATGCGCAAGTGCGACAACCCGGTGGCCGAGCACATGGCATTGGGGCGTGAGCTGGGCCTGCGCGGTACCCCGGCGATCATCACCGAGGACGGCACCCTGATCCCGGGCTATGTCGACCCCAAGCGCCTCGCGGTCGAACTCGACCAGATGGCCGGCTCCTGAGCGCGGCGACGGCGAGTGGCCCCGTGATGTGGTCGCATCAGCTCGAGTACGCCTGGCAGACCGACTGCGGTCGGGTGCGCGCGCACAATGAGGACGCCGTCGGCGTCCATCCCGCGCTCGGCCTGATCGTGGTCGCCGACGGAGTCGGCGGCGCAAGCGCCGGCGAGGTGGCCAGCCGCACCGCGGTCGAGACCATCGCCGAGCGCTTCCGTCGTCACCCCTCGCCACGCCACGACGCCGAGCGTACCCGGCTGTTCGTCGAGGCGGCGATCGAGGAGGCCAATATCGCCATCTGGCGCCATGCCAACACCAACCCGGGGTGCGCCGGGATGGGGACCACGGTGGTGCTCGGCGTGCTCGGTCCCGGCTGGATGGTGGTTGCGCATGTCGGCGACTCGCGTCTCTACCGGTTGCGCGACGGCGTACTCGAACAGCTCTCGCGCGATCACAGCCTGCTCCAGGAGGTCCTCGACCAGGGACTCTACGACTCGCGCGAGGAGGCGATGGCGAGCGGCATCGGCGAGAACATCCTCACCCGTGCGCTGGGTTCGCTGCCGAGCCCCGGGGTGAGTTCGTCGATCTGCCCCCTGGCACCCGGGGATCTCTATCTGTTCTGCAGCGACGGGCTGAGCGGCATGCTCGGTGAGGCGCAGCTGCATGCCGCGCTGCGCGCGGCCGACCCCGCCTCCCTGGGACGGACCGCCGAGGACCTGATCACCGCGGCCAACGCCGCGGGCGGCAAGGACAACATCACCCTGGCGTTGCTCGGTGTCGGCCCCCGGCTGGTGCCGGAGACCGATCCGCTCGGCTGAGTGGCGTGCCGGCTCAGTCGGTCGTCAGCAGCGCCCGCAGTCGGTAGAGCGCGTCGAGCGCCTCGCGCGGGCTGAGTGCGTCGGGGTCGAGTGCCTCGAGCGCCTCGTGCAGCGGGTCCGGTGCCGGCGGTTCGGGCGTGGGTGCGGCCGCCGGCTCGGCGGCGAACAGCGACAGCTGCACCGCCTCGCGCTCGGCGTGGGCGCGGGCATTCTGCTCCAGCTCCTGCAGCCGCGCGCGGGCACGCGCGATCACCGGCTGCGGCACCCCGGCGAGCGCAGCCACCGCCAGCCCGTAGCTCTGGTTCGCCGGTCCCTCGCGCAGCGCGTGCATGAACACCACGGTGTCGCCGTGCTCGACCGCGTCGAGATGGACGTTGGCGATCCCCGGATACTCCTCGGGCAGCGTGGTCAGCTCGAAGTAATGGGTGGCGAACAGGGTGTAGGCGCCGATCCCGGTGGCCAGCTCGACCCCGCACGACCAGGCCAGCGACAGCCCGTCGAAGGTGCTGGTGCCGCGACCGATCTCGTCCATCAGCACCAGGCTCTCGGCGGTGGCGTTGTGGAGGATGTTGGCCGTCTCCTCCATCTCCACCATGAAGGTCGAGCGCCCGCCGGCGAGGTCGTCGGAGGCGCCGATGCGCGAGAACACCCGATCAACCGGGCCGAGCCGCGCGCTGCGTGCCGGCACGAAGCTGCCGGCATAGGCCAGCAGCACGATCAGCGCGCACTGACGCATGTAGGTCGACTTGCCGCCCATGTTGGGGCCGGTGATCACCAGCATCCGCCGCTCGCCGTCGAGCCTGAGCGAGTTGGCGACGAAGGGCTGGTCGATGACCTGCTCGACCACCGGGTGACGGCCGTCGACGATCTCGATCCCGGGGGTGTCGTCGAGCGTCGGTCGCGCCCAGCCGAGGCGCTCGGCGCGCTCGGCGAGGTTGGTGAGCACATCCAGGGTGGCGATCCCGGTGGCGCTCGTCTGCAGCGGCGCGAGCCGTTCGGCCAGGGTCGTGAGCAGCGCCTCGTAGAGCGCCTTCTCGCGGGCCAGGGCGCGCTCGCGGCTGCTCAGGATCTCGTCCTCGAAACCCTTCAGCTCCGGGGTGATGTAGCGCTCTGCGGCCTTCAACGTCTGGCGGCGCACGTACTCGACCGGCACCGCGTCGCCGTGGCTGCGCCCGACCTCGATGTAATAGCCGTGCACCCGGTTGTAGCCGACCTTGAGGGTGGCGATGCCGGTGCGCGCGCGCTCGCGCTGCTCCAGTTCGACGAGGAAGCGGTCGGCGTTCTCCGAGAGCCCGCGCAGCCGGTCGAGTTCGGCGTCATAGCCCGCGGCGATCACCCCGCCATCGCGGATCAGTAGCGGCGGCTGGGGGATGACGGCGCGGGCGAGCAGGTCCTGGGTCTCGGGGTGGGTGGCGATCCTGTCGGCCAGCTCGGCGAGCAGCGGGTCGTCGATCGCCCCGAGGTGTTCGCCGAGTGCCGGCAGCAGCGCCAGCGAGTCGCGCAGCACCGCGAGGTCGCGCGGGCGCGCCGAGCCGAGCGCGACCCGGGCGAGGATGCGTTCGAGATCGCCGATGCCGGCGAGCAGCTCGGCGAGGTCGGCGCGCCCCGGGGCCGCGAGCAGCGCGGCGACCGCGCCGTGACGGCGGGCGACGGCGTGACGGTCGCGCAGCGGGCGGTTGATCCAGCGGCGCAGCAGCCGGCTGCCCATCGCCGTGGCGGTGTGATCGATCACCCCGGCGAGGGTGTGCTGGTGCTCGCCGCTGAGGCTCTCGGTCAGCTCCAGGTTGCGCCGGGTGGCGGCGTCGATGATCAGCGCCTCGTCGCGCTGCTCGGTGCTCAGCCCGCGGATGTGGGGCAGGGCGGCGAACTGGGTGTCGCGCACGTACTGCAACAGACAGCCGGCGGCGCCGATCGCCAGCGTCATGCCGGCACAGCCGAAGCCGCCGAGGTCGCGGGTGCCGAACTGCTCGCAGAGCATGCGCGCGCCGTTGTCGGCCTCGAAGTGCCAGGCCGGGCGACGGGTGAGACCGCGCTCGAGGCGCAGCGCCTCGGGCAGCGAGGACGACTCGTCGACCAGCACCTCGGCGGGGCGTAGGCGTTCGAGCTCGCTGGCGAGCGCCTCGCGTCCGCTGACCTCGAGCACCGAGAAGCGCCCGCTGGAGAGTTCGAGCTGGGCCAGTCCGTAGCCCGCGCGCGCCGACTCGGCGATCGCCACCAGCAGGTTCTCGCGACGGTCCTCGAGCAGCGCCTCGTCGGTGAGGGTACCGGGGGTGACCACGCGGGTGACCTTGCGCTCCACCGGCCCCTTGCTCTTGGCCGGGTCGCCGATCTGCTCGCAGATCGCCACCGACACGCCCTGGCGCACCAGTCGCGCGAGATAGCCCTCGGCGGCGTGATAGGGCACCCCGGCCATGGGGATCGGACGCCCGGCCGACTGGCCGCGCTTGGTCAGGGTGATGTCCAGCAGCCGGGCGGCGCGCTCGGCGTCCTCGAAGAAGAGTTCGTAGAAGTCGCCCATGCGATAGAACAGCAACAGGTCCGGATACTCCGCCTTGAGTCCGAGGTACTGCCGCATCGCCGGGGTGTGCTGAGAAAGATCCTGGGACATCCGCTCTCGTGTGTCGTAGCCGGGTGGAAAAGGCCAGCTAGTCTAGAGGCTTTGGCGCGGGTGTGCAGCGGGGGAACCTGAACCGCAAAGAGGCCAAGGACGCGAAGGCGGTTGTTTTCGGGGCGACTTCTCAGCGGCAGGTCATCAGTCCGCAGTAGGAACATGTGGCTCGACCGCTTCCCCAAGAGGTTTTTATCCGTCGGGTTGTGGTCGGGTGTGAGCCACTGGCGTCAGGCGGGAGACGCCGTCCCTGCTGGTGAGTGCTGAGGTTCGCGGGGGATGCGGACGAGTTTCGAGCCCCTTTGACGACTCAGTAGGTAAAAACTTTGTGTCCTTCGCGCCTTTGCGGTTCAACAGATCGGGTGTCCTCGCTGAGTGGACGATTGGGTGTCCGTGCGGCGGCGCTTCCCGGTAGAATGCCGGCCATGAAAAAGAATGACCTGAAACTCCCCAAGACCTACAAGACGCTGCTGATGCTGGCCCTGGTGTTCGGGCCGTTCTTCTGGCTGACCTTCACCGATGACGGCAAGCGTCGCACCGACCTGGCGTTGATGTACGTGCTCGGCAAGAGCGAGTTCAACGCCGCGCTCGAGTCCTTCGACAGCGACCTGACCGAGGCGCGGTTGCGCGAGACCTTCGCGGATCTCGAACTGCAGTGCGCCGATGGCCCCAACCCCTATGGCGACCGGCTGTGCGGCGCCGCGATCGGCAGCTTCAACCAGATGCCGGCCTCGGCGGTGACCTTCTTCTTCCGCGACGGCCAGCTGCGTGCGACCAAGCTGGTCTATCGCCGCGCCTATCACCAGCGGATCGGCGACTGGATCGCCGGGCGGGTCGCGACGCGTGGCGATGCGCTGCACCGCGAGAGCGAGGTGCGCGACAGCGGCGGGGTGCGCCAGCTGGCGGTGGCCGACGGCGCGATCTTCCTGCGTGACGGCGAACTCGGCAAGGACGAGGAACCCGCGCTGCTGTGGCTGTCCCAGGCGGCACTCGCCGGGCGTTGAGCCGCGATCAGCGATCGGCCGACAGGGTTGAACCGCAAAGCCGCGAAGCACGCACAGTGAATGATGTGTGATGTCGGCGTGAGGCCACAGGCGGCACGGGTCCGCACCCACTGGCGGCTGATCGCTGGCGGCTGATCCCCCTTTGCGCCCTTCGCGCCTTCGCTGTTCAATCCCCTGGTAGCTGGTAGCTGGTAGCTGGTAGCTGGTAGCTGGTAGCTGGTAGCTGGTAGCTGGCACGCCACGTCTGCGGACCCGAAGACCGTTCGCTTGCTTTGCGCCCTTCGCGCCTTCGCGGTTCAATCCATGCTGGCGGCTGGCGGCTGGCGGCTGGCGTCTTCCTCGGCTACAGTCGGCGTTTGTTTCGGCGTGGCCGCGTCGGCCGCGCCCGCTCCGTGTCACCCCACAGGTACCCCCCATGCTGAAAGAATGGTCCGACGTCTATTCCATCGGTATCCCCGAGATCGATGAGCAGCATCGCTGCTTCTTCTCCGCCTCGCACCGGCTCTATAGCGAGATCCTCGATCGCAAGGGCAAGGAGGCGGTCGAGGGTGCCGTGTCCTTCATGCGCGAGTACGCCGAGCGCCACTTCTCCACCGAGGAGGCGTTCATGAACGAGCACGGCTATCCGGATATCAAGGATCACCTGCAACAGCATGCTGCCTTCTTTCGCCGCCTCGATATCCTCGAACAGGAGTTGCAGATGTTCGGTCCCACCCAGGACCTGGCCGAGCGCGCGCTCGACATCACCCAGGACTGGCTGATCGACCATATCGCCGACGAGGACATGCTCTACTCCCTCCACATCAAGAGCGGCAACGCGGCCTGAGTCCGTTCAGCCGAGCACCTGCTCCCACAGCAGCCGCGCCGAGATCGCGATCGAGACCACCACCAGGATCGGGCGCACCAGCGCGGCGCCGTGACGCAGCACCAGATGAGCGCCGATCCAGGCGCCGACCAGCTGTCCGCCGGCCATCACCAGCGCGATCTCCCAGAGCACGTGGCCGCCGCTGACGAACAGGAGCAGCGCGGCGAGGTTGCTGGTGAAGTTGAGCAGCTTGGTATGCGCCGTCGCACGGCGCAGGTTGTAGCCGAGCAGGGACACATAGGCGATGGCGAAGAAGGTGCCGGTGCCAGGCCCGAAGACGCCGTCGTAGAAACCGACCCCGAGACCGATGGTGAGCGCGAAGGCGCCGTGGCCGATGCGCTGGTGCGAGTCGATGTCGCTGACCCGGGGCGAGAACCAGAAATAGAGCGCGAAGCCGATCAACAACAGCGGGATGGCGTGCTCGAGCGCGGCGGCGTCGATGTGTTGCACCAGCACCGCTCCGGCTGCGGCGCCGAGGAAGGTGAGGAGCACCGCGGGTAGCGTCTCGCGCAGCGCGATGGCGCCGCGGCGGATGAAGTGGATGGTTGCGGTGGCGCTGCCGAAGACCGCCTGGGCCTTGTTGGTCGCCAGGGCCTCGACCGGGCCGAGTCCGGCCCAGAGCAGCGCCGGGATGGTGATCAGTCCGCCGCCGCCGGCGACGGCGTCGACGAAACCGGCGGCGAGCGCCACCGGCAGCAGCCAGAGTGCGGTATCGAGCATGGCGTGAGGCGTGGGGCAAACGCTTCATTATCGCCGCTCGGCGCTCGAGCGTCAGCCGCCGTCGAGCGGCCAGTTTCCAGCCGCCAGCGACCAGAACGTGTGAACCGCCAAGAACGTGTGAACCGCCAAGGGCCAAGAGCGCGAAGATGAGGAAGGGCTTCCAGCCGCCAGCCTCCGGTGAGGGGGCAGGGTTGTCTCGTCGCGTCGCGGTTGACCGCATACCGACACTGGAGGCTGTTTGCTGAAGGCTGGTCGCTTTCTTCGTGTCCTTTGGGTCTTTGCGGTTCAATCCCCTGGCGGCTGGCGGCTGGCGGCTGGCGGCTGGCGG
>NZ_RHFJ01000071.1:0-15251 GCF_003718675.1 Marichromatium sp. AB32 | reverse complement strand
CACGGGACGCCCGCGCCGCGGGCGTCCCGTTGTTCGTTCATCCCCGGCGGCCATGCGTGCCGCCGCGCGCAGGAGCGACGACTGCCTCATGGTCGACACCAACCGTTACGGGCCATTGGCCGCCCGGGTCTATCACCTCGACAAGCCCATCGGGCGTTCCTTCGGTGACATCGAATACTATGCCGAGCGCCTGGCCGAGTGCCCGGGGCCAGTCCTCGAGCCGGCCGTCGGCAATGGTCGGGTGCTGATCCCGCTGCTGGAGCGCGGGCTCGACGTCCGTGGCGTCGACACCTCGGCGGAGATGCTCGCGCACTGTCGCGAGGCGTGCGCGACGCGCGGTTTGTCGGCACCGCTCGAACGGCAGGGCTTCGAGGACTTCTCCTCAGCCCTCGCGTTCGCGGCGATCATCGTCCCCGCCGGCTCCTTCCAGCTGATCACCGATCCCGGTCGGGCGCGTGCCGTGCTGCGCCGCTTCCGTGCCGCGCTGCGTCCGGGTGGGCGGCTGATCCTCGATCTCGAACCACTCTCGGCGCTGACCGCGCCGCCCGGCGCGGCGCGCCACTGGCGCGATGGCGCGGACCTGCTCACCCTGACCGAGCAACGGGTGGAGACCGATCCCGTGCGCCAGACGACCTGCTCCCAGCTCCGCTACGAGCTGTGGCGCGACGGCGCACTGGTCGCCACCGAGATCGACCTGTTCGCGCTGCGCTTCTGGGGGATACTGGAGTTCGAGCTGGCGCTGCGCGAGGCCGGGTTCGAGGCGGTCGAGGTCGTTGTCGATTATCGCCGCGGCGCCGCGCCGAGCGCACAGGCCGGGATGTTCACCTTCGAGGCGCGCTAACCGCCTTGGAGCCCGTGACCGGCCGGGCCGGGCACAGGCTGTCCGCGTCCGAGCCGCACGGCGAACCAGAAGGTGCTGCCTCGACCCGGCTCGCTGCTGCAGCCGGCGCCGCCGCCGAGTCGCTCGGCGATCTTCTTGACGGTCACCAGGCCGAGCCCCGAGCCTTCGTGGCGCCGGCTCATCGAGTTGTCGGCCTGCTCGAACAGGTTGAACAGACGTGCTCTCACCTCGGGGCCGAAGCCGACCCCGGTGTCGGTGACGGTGAAGCAGACCCTCAGGGCCTCGTCACTGCGCTCCTCGATCTGCATGGCGATCTCGATGCTGCCGTGTTCGGTGAACTTGATGGCATTGTCGAGATAGCAGTGCAGGGCGTGACGGATCCACTCGGCATCCCCGCTCACGGGCTCGTTCAGTGCCGCCACCCGGGTCTCGACGCTTAGTCCCTTGGCGCCGATCCGCGTTCGCAGCGGTGCGACGACCTCCTCGACCAGTGTCGCCGGGTCGAGCGGTTCGGGGTGGGTGGCGAGCATTCGCGAGTCGAGTTCGGTGACGCGCAGGACCGCATCGAACATGCCGGTCAGGCGATGTGCCGAGTCGACCACCTGATCGATCCAGGCGTTGCACTTGGGATTGTCGGGCTGGGTCTGGATGAGCTGCAGCAGACCGACGATCTGGTGCACCGGGGTGCGCATCTCGTGCGACATGTTGTGCAGGAAGTTGCTCTTGGCGCTGTTGGCCGCCTCGGCTGACTCCTTGGCCCGTTGCAGCTCGCCGGTGCGTTCGGCGACCTTGCGTTCGAGTGACTCGTTGAGTGCGAGCAGCGCCTGCTCCTGCTCCTTGAGCGCGAGCTGCAGGGCGATGCGTGATTCGAGCACGTCGAGGTTGACCGGCTTGTGGATGAAGTCGGCCGCGCCGCTGCGCAGGGCATCGGTCTCGCTCTCGGCGGTGTTGGCGGCGGTGACGAAGATCACCGGGATGGCCTGGGTGGCGGCATCCTGTTTCAGTCGCGCGAGGACCTCGTAGCCGTCCATGCCCGGCATCTTCACGTCGAGCAGGATCAGTGCCGGACGCTGGGCGTGGGCGAGCTGCAGTGCCTCCTCGCCGGAGGTCGCGGCGAGCACCTCGAAGCCCTGCATCAGGCGCTTGCCGATCACCAGGATGTTCTCCGGTGCATCGTCGACGATCAGGATGGTCTTCACGCTGCGGCCTCGTGTCGTGTCCTGGTCCAGGGACGTCACCTGCCTCGTGCCGCCAGGTCTCGGCGCGGGGCATGGGCGTTCAGGTGCCGGGCGAGGCGCGCGATGACTCGATGATGTCGAGCGCCTGATCGAAGTGCAGTGCCCGGATCGCCGCGTCCAGGGCGGCGAAGTCGGCGCTCGCGAGCGTCGCCTCGAGCCCGGGGGCGAGCGTCTCGAAGGTGGCCACCGCGGTGAGTCGGTGGGCGGCAAGGTCATCGCGCAGTTGTGTCAGCGCCTCTTCATCGACAGCAGCCCCCGGATCGGGGGCGTTCGTCCCCGGCCTCGTCGCGCGCGCGTCTTCTTCCACATAAGGGTGGAGGCGGGTCTCGAGATCTCGAAGGGTCCGGGCGAGTTCGTCGAGAGGAGCGACGAGCGGTGCTGGGTCTGCTTGCCTGAGCTGGAGCTCGACCGACCGGGCCTGTTGTTGCAGCGCCTCGGCGCCGATCAGTCCGGCGTTGCCGGCGAGCTTGTGCAGCCGGTCGGCGAACGCCTGTCTGGTCGGCGCGTCGCTGGCCGGTGCGGGGGCTGCGCGGAGATCGGCAAACTCCCTGAGCAAGCTGCGACAGGTCGACCGGAACAGCGCCCAGTCGCCATCGAGTCTGGTCTCGACCTCGCGCATTCGCAGCCCCGGGATGGCCGGCCAGTGCGTCGCCGGTGCGGTCTCACCGGCGTACTGGGTGACCGGCAGCGCGGCGCCGCGCGCCAGTTCGATGTGACGGCGCAGGGTGCGCACCATCTGGTCGGGCTCGAAGGGCTTGGTGAGATAGTCGTTCATCCCCGCGGCGAGCGCGCGCTGGCGCTCGCTGGAGAGTGCCCCGGCGGTCAGCGCGATGACCGGCAGTTGCTCCAGGCACAACTGGTTGCGGATCGCCCGGACCGTGGCGATACCGTCCATGATCGGCATCTGCACGTCGAGCAGCACCGCGTCGAAGCCTTGCTCCGGCTGGTCGAGCAGCTCGAGCACCTCCTGACCATTGGTGCAGGTTCGCACCTCGGCGCCCTGACGCTCGAGGATACGGCGCGCGACATCGAGATTGAGCACGCTGTCGTCGACCAGCAGCACCCGGGTGCCCGGCAGCCACTGGATGTGGTTGGCGTCGAGACAGGTCCCCTCCAGCACCCGGTCCTGGTGGCCGGGGCGCTTGACCACCGCGGAGTTGACCTGGTTGAAGAGCGTCGAGCTGTCGACCGGCTTGACCATGATGCTGTCGGGCAGGTCGGCGTTGGGCTCGGCCTCGAGCGCTTCGGTGTCCTGGGCGGTGATCAGGATGGCGGCGGGAAGTTGGTCGGTGCCGATGTGGGTGCGTAGCCGATCGAGGGCGGTGAGGCCGTCGAGTCCGGGCATCCGCCAGTCGACCACCAGACAGTCGACCGGCTGTTGTGAGGCGTCGCGCCCGAGCACATGGTCGATCAACGCCTCGCCGTCGGCCACCCCGTCGGCGTTCCAGCCGAGCGAGGTGGCCATGGCGATCAGCGCCTCGCGCTGGTCGGCGTCGTCCTCCGCGACCACCACCTCCAGGCGGCGTATCCCGCTCTCGAAGACCGCCAATTGGTCGGTGTCGGGCAGGTCGAGCGGGAGTTCGATGCGGAAGGTGCTGCCCACGCCCTCGGTGCTCTCCAGTGACACGCGTCCATCCATCTGCTCGACGGTCTGACGGACGATCGCCAGCCCCAGTCCGCTGCCGCCGAAGCGGCGGGTGGTGGACTCATCGGCCTGGACGAAGGGGGCGAACAGCCGCTCCTGGGCCGCCGCCGGGATGCCGATGCCGCTGTCCTCGACCTCCAGGCGGAGCAGGATCCGGTGGTCGTGTCGGCTGGCGGTCGCGCGCAGCGTGATGCCACCACTGGCGGTGAACTTCACCGCGTTGGTCAGCAGGTTGAGCAGCATCTGGCGCAGCCGGGTGGCGTCGCCGACGAGGATGTCGGGGACGTCGGTGGCGATGTTGAGGTCCACGGTCAGCCCCTTCTCCGTGGCCTGCTCGGAGACGATGCGCAGCGACTCCCGACAGAGGTTGCCGACGCTGAAGGGGATCTGCTCGAGCACCAGCTCGCCGGCCTCGATCTTCGACAGGTCGAGGACATCGTTGACGATGCCGAGCAACGCCTTGCCGGCCGACTGGATCTTGGTGACATAGTCGCGTTGCTCGCCGCTGAGCGGCCCGATACCGAGCAGATGGCCGAGCCCCAGCACCGCGTTCAGCGGGGTGCGGATCTCGTGACTCATGTTGGCGAGGAACTGCGACTTGGCGGCATTGGCCTGCTCGGCGGCGTCGCGGGCCCGCTCCATCGACTCCTTGAGCGCCAGCTGCAAGCGCGCCTCGCGCTGCAGCGCGGCCATGCGCGAGGAGAGCCAGGCGATGACCGCGATCAGCAGATAGGCGGTGGCATTGACCAGCAGGAAGTCGGACCAGGCGTTGTGCCGGATCTCGCCCAGTGCCTGGTCGAGCGGGTAGATCGCGTGCAGGGTCAGCGGCTTGCCGTCGCCGAGGCTGTAGATCCGTCGCGAGTCGACGATGAAGATGCGGTCGGTGTCTCGCGCGCGCATCAGCCGCGCGCCCTCGAAGCCGGCGGGGTACTCGGCGGGGGTGAGGAACGCGAAATCGCCCTGCCAGCCGGAGACCGGGCCGGGGGCGTATTCGTGCTGGAAGGCCGCGGCGCCGGGATGGAGCAGATAGTGACCATGACCATTGGTCAGGAAGTAGCGGGTGGCGTCGTCGCTGCGACCGAGTTCGTCGAGCAGGGCGCCGAACTCGTAGTTGACCACGACGACGGCGAAGGTCTCGCCGCGGGCGTTGGCCACCGGGGTCGAGACCCGTACCGTCGGTCGATGGGGCTCCTCGAGCCTGCCGTGTTCGCGGTTGAGTTCGATCTCCGAGACCACCAGGGTGCCGGGTGGGGCGGCGATGGCCTCGATGAAGTAGGGGCGGTCGCCCTTGTGCTGAAAGCTGTCCTCGGCGGGGATGCGGGGCGTGCCGCTGGCGTCGCGCTCGACGCGGATCAGCTCGAGACCGTCGCTGGCGGTGCCGATGAAGCGGGCCTGGAACACCCGTGGCTCGGCCCTGAGGAAGCCGAGATAGATCTGGTCGAGTCGGTTCTTCCACACCGAGAAGGTCTCGCCGTTGACCGGATCGACGCCACCGTGGAGCAGCACCCGGGCGATCCCCGGCACCGGTGGGACCGAGGCGAGGAACTCGGTCATCCGCTTGAGATGACTGATCTCGCGATCGAAGACCGTGGCCTTGAGCGCGAGCTGGCTCTGTTGCTGGAAGGAGATGGCGTTGAAGAAGGAGCGCCCGGACTGGACCTGGGCGTACCAGTAGGTGCCGAATGAAAAGGCCGCCGCGGCCATGATCGCCAGGGGCCATGCTGCACGCGATCTCAGTGTTCTTCCTGGCTCGACCATGGCGCCTCCGTGTCGCGGCGAGGAGTGTCGTTGAAGCTAGTCGATAATGCCGTGCTTCGCGACCTCCCGGTGTTCGGCGCGCTCGTGCCCCGATGATCTGCGTCGCGACTCAGTCGCGCATGACGATGTCGGCGGCAGTGATCTCGGCGATGTCGCGATGACCGATGAAGGCCATGGTCAGTTCGGTCTCCTCGTGGAGGATCTCGAGCATGCGGCTGACCCCGGCGCGGCCATCGGCGCCGAGCCCGTAGACCAGCGGGCGCCCGATCATCACCCCGCGCGCGCCGAGCGCGCGGGCGCGGATGACGTCCTGGCCGGTGCGCACGCCGCTGTCGAGCCAGACCTCGATGTCCCCGCCGACGGCCTCGACGATCTCCGGCAGCACGCTGATCGAGGAGCGCGCGCCGTCGAGCTGACGCCCGCCGTGGTTGGAGACGACGACGGCATCGGCGCCGAGCGCGACACAGGCGCGCGCGTCCTCGGCCTCCATGGTCCCCTTGATGATCAGCGGCCCGTCCCACCACTCGCGATAGCGCTTGATGTCGTCCCAGCCGAGCTTGGGGTCGAAGGAGGCGGCGGTCCATTGCATCAGGTCGCGCATGTCCTCGACCCCGGTGGCGCAACCCTGGATGTTGCCGAAGCCGCGGTTGCGGGTGGCGAGCATGCCGAGCGCCCAGCGTGGACGCCGGGCGATATCGATGAGATTGGGCAGGGTCAGGCGCGGCGGTGCGGTCATGCCGTTGCGGTGATCGGCGTGACGCTTGCCGATCATCTGCAGGTCGAGGGTGAGCACCAGCGCCGAGCAGCCGACCGCGCGCGCGCGCTCGATCAGCTTGCGGGTGAAATCGCGATCGCGCTGAACGTAGAGCTGGAACCAGAACGGCTTGGTGGTGTGGCGCGCCACCGTCTCGATCGAGCAGATGCTCATGGTCGAGAGGGTGAAGGGCACGCCGAAGTCCTCGGCGGCCTGGGCGGCCTTGACCTCGCCGTCGGGGTGCTGCATGCCGAGCAGTCCCACCGGGGCCAGGGCGACGGGCATCCGCACCGGCTGGCCGACCAGGGTGGTGGTCAGGGTACGCGGTTCGAGATCGCGCGCCACGCGCTGGCGAAAGAGGATGCGCTGGAAGTCGGCGCGGTTGAGTGCGAGCGTCTGCTGGGTCCAGGAGCCCGACTCGCAGTAACCCTGGAACATCCTGGGGACGCGGCGATGATAGAGGCGTTGCAGGTCGGCGAGTTCGCAGATCACGGTCATGGTGAAGGGTCCTGTCGCTCAAAAACACGAGGCTACACCAAGATCTGCCCGCCGGGTCGGCGTGCCGGCATCGTGTCGACGGCGTGGATTCCGACGAGCGAGGGTTGAATCACGATCAGCGACACCAGTTACCAGTGGGGCAATGCGTTATTGCGGAACGGCTGACGGCGCCAGGCTCCGTCAGCCGAGCCCCCGAAGGTATGCGATCGATGTCGGTCGTTGAGAATGTTCACCCCTTTCAACTCGGACAGGATGGAGGCGTCTCCGTGCAATGGTTTCGTGACCTGAGCTTCCGCTGGAAGCTCGCCCTGCCGATCCTGCTCATCGCCGCGATCATGGTGGTGAACGCGCTCCTCGCCCTCAACGGTATCGCCGCCCTCAAGCGGGAGTCGCAGTCCGTCTCGCGTGGTTTCCTGCCCGGGATCGATGCCCTGATCGAGGCCGATCGCGATCTCTATCAGGCGCTGCTGGCCGAGCGGACTGCGCTCTTCGCCGCCCCGGGTACGCCCGAGTTCGCGGCGGCCCTGGCCTCGCACGAGGAGAACGCCGATCAGGCCAGGACCCGGGTGGGACGCTTCGCCACGGCGATCCGGCTGACCGGGATCGAGCGGCCCGAGGAGATCGAGACCCTGTTGCGAGGCTTCGATCAACTCTACGCTCAGTGGCTGGAGTCGAGCCGGCGGGTCATCCGGTTGCGCCAGGGCGAGGGGCGGGAGGGCGCCGAGGCTTTGAGTTACGGCACGGCCGCCACGCGCTTCGAGGAGATGCGCGAGGTGCTCGACACCCTGACCGAGCGCTCGCTCGTCGCCGCCGACCACGCCAGCGAACGGATCGATCAGGTGGCCCTGGGCTCGACCCTGTCGAGCCTGAGCGGGCTGCTGCTGGGGTTGGTGCTGTGCACGCTGCTGGCGGTGCTGTTTCCCGGCATGATCACCAGGCCGCTGTATCAGATCATCGCGCGGCTGGAAGACATCGCCCAGGGCGAGGGCGACCTGACGGTGCGCCTGAGCGCTGACAGGCGCGATGAACTCGGCCGTCTGGCGGCGGCCTTCAACCGCTTCGTCGACAAGCTCCAGGGGCTGATCGGGCGGATCGCCGGCGCCACCGCGCAGGTCGCTACCGCCGCAGAGCAGGTCTCGACCGTCACCGCCGAGGTCACCGACGCGCTCACCCAGCAGGAGGCGATGACCGATCAGGTGGCCACCGCGGCCAATCAGATGGCGACCACGGTGCAGGTGGTGGTGAGCAATACCAGCGAGGCGGCGCAGGCCGCCGCGCACGCCGATCGCGCCTCACGCGATGGCCAGGCGGTGGTCAATCAGACCGTCGATGCCATGGGGCGCCTGGCGCGCGAGGTCGAGGAGGCCGCCGAGGTGATCCGGCGTCTCGGCAGCGATACCGAGCAGATCGGCTCGGTGCTGGACGTGATTCGCGGCATCGCCGAGCAGACCAACCTGCTGGCGTTGAACGCCGCCATCGAGGCCGCGCGCGCCGGTGAGCAGGGACGCGGCTTTGCGGTCGTCGCCGCCGAGGTGCGGACCCTGGCCAGCCGCAGCCAGCAGTCGACCCAGGAGATCCAGACCATGATCGAGCGTCTGCAGTTGGCCGCGCGGCAGGCGGTCGAGGCGGTCGAGAGCGGTCAACGGCAGGCGCACCAGGGGGTCACCACCGCCAGCGGTGCCGGCGAATCACTGCAGTCGATCGCCGAGGCGGTCGGTCGGATCAACAGCATGAACGGCCAGATCGCGACCTCGTCGGAACAGCAGAGCGCGGTGACCGAGGACATCAGCCGCAACATCAGTCAGATCAGCGAGGTCATGCAGCGCACCGTCCAGGGCGCGCGTCACACCGCCGGGGCGAGCCAGGAACTCTCCAAGCTGGCCGTCGAGCTGCAGAGCCTGATCGGGCAGTTCAGGGTGTGATGATTGAGCGACCGCTCGTGACACGAGACAGACCGTACTGGGCGCGATACTCGGACAGGATGTCTTCCGTCGGGCCGGCGGCGATGATGCGCCCGTGCTCCATCAGCACCGATTTCTCGCACATGCTGCTGAGCAGTTCGTCGTCGTGCGACGAGAGCACGATGATCGAGACCTGCTCGGTGAAGCGTTGCAGGCGCTCGCCGGCCTTCTGCAGGAAGGCCGCGTCACTGGTTCCGATGCCCTCGTCGAGCAGCAGGATGTCGGGCGCGACCGAGGTCGAGATGGCGAAGGCCAGACGCATCTGCATGCCCGCCGAATAGGTGCGGATCGGCAGGTTGAGGAAGTCGCCGAGCTCGGTGAACTCGGCGATCTCGTCCATCTGCGCGCGGATCTGCTTGCGGGTGAGCCCGAGGAAGAGCCCGCGCAGCATGATGTTCTCGTAGCCGGTGCTCTCCTGGTCCATCCCCAGGCTGATGTCGAACAGCGGTACCGTGCTGCCCTGCAGCGCCACCCGGCCGCAGTTGGGCTCGTAGATGCCACCGAGCACGCGCAGCAGGGTGGTCTTGCCGGCGCCGTTGTGGCCGACCAGACCGACGCGCTCGCCGTCGCGCAGCGACAGGTTGATGTCCTGTAACGCCTCGACCACCGAGATGCGATTGCCGCCGGCGTCGGCGCGGATCTGTCCGCCGGTGGCGCTCTGCATCAGCCGGTTCTTCAGCGAGCGGGTGGAGGCGCTGTAGACGGGGAAGGAGACCGAGACGTCGGTCAGTTCGATCGAGGCCATGACGACTTCCTCAGACCCAGTAGGCGATGCGCCAGCGGTAGGCGGAATAGAACAGCAGGGTGACGGCCCAGCCGACCGCGGCGAGCAGCAGCACCGCCAGCCAGTTGGTGAGCGCCGGTGGCTGGCCGAGCAGCGGGGCGCGGATCACCTCGACCAAGTGGTAGAAGGGGTTGAGGTGCAGCAGCAGGGCGCGCCCGGGCAGCATCTCCGGCTTCCAGATCACCGGGGTGATGAAGAACAGCACCTGCACCATGCTGGCGATGATCAACGGCACGTCGCGGAAGCGGGCGCTGAGCAGCCCGAAGAACAGCCCGATCCACAGCCCGTTGAGCAGCAGCAGCGCCAGTGCCGGGAACACCCACAGCAGGCTCCAATCCCAGCTCACGCCGAACCACAGCGCCACCCCGACGAAGACCCAGATGTTGTGGGCGAAGGCGATCAGCGCCGACCACAGCTTGCGGTAGACATAGATCGACAGCGGCGCGTTGAGCTGCTTGATCATCCCCTCGGCGGCGATGAAGGCCTCGCTGCCGTCGAGGATGATCGCCGAGATCAGTCCCCAGATGACGAAGCCGGCGGCGAGGAAGGGCAGGTAGTCGTGCAGGTCCTGACCGAAGATCTGGCCGTAGAGCAGGCCCAGGGCGAGCACCATGATGCCCATCGAGATGGTGATCCAGAACGGCCCGAGCTTGGAGCGGCGATAGCGCTGACGGACGTCGTGCAGTCCGAGCGTTCCCCATAACTCGTAGTGCTTCCAGCCGTTGCGGACATCCGCGAGGGCATCGTGAATCTGTTCGCGGCGCAGACCATGACGGAACTGCCTCACGAGGGATGATCTGCCGCTGTCGGCATCTGTAGACATCAGGGTGGTTCCGGGAGCGAAGTCACGCGGTGGTGGCCGTGGACACTAAGTCGACCGGACACGTCCATGTTCGGCGTCGTGTCGGTCAGCCTCCACATCGCGCCAGAGGATGAGCATGCGGCATGCATCCCGGCGTCATCGCGCCATCGGGGAGTGCCTGCGTGCTTCAAGATTGAGTGAGGACCTATCTTAAAAAAGTGCCCTTAGGTTCACCCCGGGCATTGCTGCGATGGGCGCGGGCCTAAGGAGAAAAAACACTGCTGAGTATATCACGCCTCTTCGGGGGCCTGCTCCGGGTTCTTCCGCTGGGTCTGGCGGCTTTCGTCGGTCGCGCCCCTTGCGTTTCCCCGGCCACGCGCTAAAGTCAGCGCACTTCCTCCCTTGCGCGTGCTCCGACTCGTGCCCGACCCCGAACCCCATTCCCTCACGCCGCCGGTGTCCACCGGCGAGGCCAGCGTGCGTGCCGCCGCGCTCGCCGATCTCGACGAGCTGCTCCGCCTCGAGACCCAGTGTTTCACCAGCGACCGCATCAGTCGCCGGCAATGGCGCTATCTGCTCACCCGTGCCCGGGCGCGCACCCTGGTGGTGACGCGTGCCGATCGGGTGGTCGGCTATGTGCTGCTGCTGTTCAGTCGCGCCACCTCGGTGGCGCGGCTCTACTCGATCGCCGTCGACCCCGGCGCGCGTGGCGAGGGCGTCGGCCGGACGCTGGTCGAGGCGGCCGAGCGCGCCGCCTGGGCGCAGGATCGCGCCTATCTGCGCCTCGAGATCCGGCGTGACAACCGCGCCTCGCAGGCGTTGTTCGAGGGCGCCGGCTATCGTCGCTTCGCGACGCGCGCCGATTACTACGAAGACCGCATGGCGGCGCTGCGCTACGAGAAGCCGCTGGCCCCGGGGTTGAAGCCGGCCTTCGATCGGGTGCCCTTCTACGAGCAGACCCTCGACTTCACCTGTGGCCCGGCCTCGCTGATGATGGCGATGCGGGCGCTGCGCCCGGCACTGGTCCTCGACCGCGCCCTGGAGCTGCGGCTGTGGCGCGAATCGACCACCATCTTCATGACCTCGGGACACGGCGGCTGTGGCCCGCTGGGGCTGGCGCTGGCCGCCGATCGGCGCGGCTTCGCCGTCAGCGTCCACGTCAACGACCCCGGGGTGCCGCTGATCGACTCGGTGCGCAGCCCCGAGAAGAAGGCGGTGATGCGCCTGGTGCATGAGGACATGCTCGCCGAGGCCGGGCGGGTGGGCCTGGCGGTGCACTACGAGCGTCTGCCCCTGGAGGCGGTCGAGCGTCACTGGGAGGGCGGCGCGGTGCCGCTGGTGCTGATCAGCTCCTATCGCATCTATCAGGAGAAGTTCCCCCACTGGGTGGTGGTCACCGGGTTCGACGCGCGCTTCGTCTATGTCCACGATCCCTATGTCGACGCCGAGCGCGGCGAGACCCGGCTCGACTCGATGGACATGCCGATCCAGCGCGCCGAGTTCACCCGCATGGCCCGCTACGGGCGGGTCGGGCTGCAGGCGGTGGTGCTGGTGGCGGAGGCGCATCATGGCTGAGCACCTGCTGGTGGTGGAGCGTCCCGCGGCCTGGGCGGGGCGGATGCCGGGGGTGGCCGTGGTCGACGTGCGCGACTATCTCGCCGGTGGCGAGCATGCCGCGCGGCGCGGGCTGCGGGTGATCAATCTCTGCGACAGCTACCGCTATCGCTCGCTCGGCTACTACTGTTCGCTGCTCGCCGAGGCGCGCGGCCATCGCGTCCTGCCGAGCGTGGCGACCATCCAGGAGCTCTCCAGCCGGGCGCTCTATGCCCTGGCCACCGAGGAGCTGGACATCCGCGTACAGCGCCTGCTCGGCGCCCGGCGCAGCGCGGCGCCGATCGGCGCCGAGACCCATGTGCTCACGCTCTACTTCGGCCACTGCGAGGCCGAGGCGCTGCGCGCGCTGGGGCGGCGCATCTTCGAGACCTTCCCCTGCCCGATCCTGCGTGTGACCTTCCGCCGTCAGGGCGAGTGGCGGATCAGCGCGATCGAGGCCCTGCCGACCTCGTCGCTTCCCGACGAGCCCGCCCGTGCCGCGCTGCTCGCGGCGCTGGGCGCGCACCTGTCGCGCCGTTGGCGCCGCCCGCGCGCCCCGCACCCCTATCGCTACGACCTGGCGGTGCTGCGCGACCCGGAGGAGGAACTCGCCCCTTCGGACCCCGGCGCGCTGGCGCGGCTGGTCCGCGCCGGTCGGGCGCTGGGGGTCAACGTCGAGCTGATCGGGCGGCGCGACTACAGCCGGTTGGCCGAGTACGATGCGCTGTTCATCCGCGAGACCACCCGCATCGCCCATCACACCTTCCGCTTCGCCAAGAAGGCCGAGCGCGAGGGACTGGTGGTGATCGACGACCCACGCTCGATCCTGCGCTGCACCAACAAGGTCTATCTCGCCGAGCTGCTCGCCGCGCACCGCGTCCCGCGTCCGCGCACCCTGGTGTTGCGGCGCGAGACGCTGCTCGAGGCCGAGCGCGAGATCGGCTATCCGGTGGTGCTGAAGATCCCCGAGGGGTCGTTCTCGCGCGGGGTGTTCAAGGCCGAGGATCGCGCCGCGCTGCGGCGCATCGGTGCGCGGCTGTTGCGCGCCTCGGACCTGATCCTCGCTCAGGAGTATCTCTACACCCCCTTCGACTGGCGCATCGGCGTGCTCGGGCGCGAGCCGCTCTATGCCTGCAAGTACTTCATGAGCCGGGATCACTGGCAGATCGTCAAGCACGGGGTCGACGGCGGGTGTGAGGAGGGCGGGTTCGAGACCCTGGCGCTGGAGGCGGTGCCCCCGGCGGTGCTACGGGTGGCGCTGCGCGCGGCCGAGCCGATCGGCGACGGGCTCTATGGCGTGGACATCAAGGAGACGTCGCGCGGTCCGGTGGTGATCGAGGTCAACGACAACCCCAGCATCGACGCCGGCGTCGAGGACGCGGTGCTGGGCGATGCGCTCTATCGTCGACTGATCGAGTTCTTCGTGTGCCGCCTCGACCGTCAGCGCCAGCGCGGCGAGCCGCGCAGGGCCAAGGGGGCGTAGGGCGGGCGCGCGGCGCCGCGCCCAAACCCTTGGCGGCTTTCGCGGCCGCGCGGTTCAATTCCCTGACGGCTGGCCTTGTCGCGGGCGCTTCTCTATCATCGGTCGCCTTCGCTCCGTCCCGTGTCGCCGCGCGGCCCCGTCCGTGCCGGGCGTGCGCGGGTTTCCTGTCACCGAGTACCCGATCCATGACCGACCGATCCCCCCGCGGCAGCGCTGCCGCGTCGTGTACCCCGGCGCAGATCGCCGCCTCCGCGCTGACCCGTTACCGTGACCTGATCGATGACTGGGGCGCCTTCGTCGCCGCCCTCGGGCGTCCACTGGCGCCCTGCATCTGGGCCAACCCGACACGGATCTCGGTGGCCGGGCTGGCGGCGCTGCTCGCCGAGGAGGGGGTCGCGGCCGAGCCGCTGGCGGCGCTGCCCGGCGCGCTGCGTCTCGCCCCCGAGGCGCGCACCGGTCAGCACTGGTGGTATTGCGCGGGGCTCGCGCACGCCCAGGAGCTGGTCTCGCAGCTGCCGGCGCTGCTGCTCGATCTCGCCCCGGGACAGCGGGTGCTCGACATGTGCGCCGCCCCCGGCGGCAAGACCGCGCAGATCGCCTTCGCCCTCGGCAACCGTGGCACCCTGGTCGCCAACGACATCTCCAGCGATCGCATCAAGGCGCTGCAGGGCAATCTCGACCGGCTCGGGGTGATCAACGTCAGCACCACCTGCAAGGATGCCTCGAACTGGCCGCTGCGCGGTGGTCAGTTCGACCGCATCCTGCTCGACGCGCCCTGTTCGAGCGAGGGCACGCTCAGGCGTACCCCCTCGCTGCTCGGCAGGCTGGGGCCGGAGAACGCCGCGCGGCTCGCGCCCAAGCAGCGCTTGCTGCTGGAGAAGGCGGTGCGGCTGCTGCGCCCCGGCGGGCGACTGGTGTACTCGACCTGTACCTTCGCCCCGGAGGAGAACGAGCTGGTGCTCGACGCGGTACTCGCCGCCGCGGGCGAGGGGCTGCGGCTGTTGCCGGCGGCGCTGCCCGGTATCCGCTGCGCGCCGGGGCTCACCGAGTGGCAGGGGCGCGCGCTCGATCCGCGGCTCGCCGGCTGCATGCGTATCTGGCCGCACCACAACGACAGCGGCGGTTTCTTCATCGCGGTGCTGGAGAAGCCCGCCGAGGTCGCGGCGAACCGTCAGGGCCATGTGCCGGTGACGCCGCCCGGCGATCCGGCCGAGATCGCCCCCTGGCTTGAGGGGGTGGCGTCGCGCTACGGCCTGCCCGAGGACATCTGGGCACGCTATCGGGTGCACCGCCAGACCAAGCGCGGTCTGCACCTGAGCGCCGCCGATCACTGCCCGCCGCGGGCGCCGCGTCCCGAGGCCAGCGGCCTGTTCTTCCATCGCACCAATGTACGCCCGCCCAAGCCGACCACCGCCGGGGCGCTGCTGCTCGGGCGCGAGGCGAGCGCGCACCGCATCGAACTCGACGCCGAGCAGCGCGATCGTTACCTGCGCCGCGAGACCTTCGCGCCACACCCCGAGCAGCTCGCCGCCGGCGCCTATGGCCAGGTGGTTGCGAGCTATCGCGGGCACGTGCTGGGGATGGCCGTGGTGCACCGCTCCGGGGTGGTCGAGAGCCTGTTCCCGAGCCGCTGGAGCGGCTGTACCGCGGCATCGGGCGGTCAGCCTTCAGCGGCCAGCCCTCAGCCGCCAGCCACCAGTAATTGAGGCTCGGCGGCTTGCCTTCAGCCGCCAGCGGGTGCGTTATCGTCGCATCATTTAGAGAGAATGAACCGCCAAGATACCGTCTTTCCCGTCAAGCCGCGGAAGCGTAATCGGGCTGGTAGGGACGACGGTTCTTGAACACACCGAAGCAGATGTGGGCGAGTTTCCGCATGGCGGCGCCGAGGGCGACC
>NZ_RHFJ01000070.1:0-15745 GCF_003718675.1 Marichromatium sp. AB32 | reverse complement strand
ATCTCGGCGCCGGCGCGAGGGCCGGCGCCGGCGGCGAGCGATCGTGACCGCGCGCCTGCTCCGACTGGCGCAATGCCTCGAGGATGTAACTCATGGCGAGACCTCCCGCAGCCGGGCGATCCCCGGCAGGTCGACCTGATTGTGCAGTGCGATCAGAGTCCGTGCGCCGGCCAGCCCGTCGGCCTCCAGCCCCTGGCTGCGCTGGAAGCGCTCCAGCGCCTTGCGCAGCACCGGGTCGAAGCCGGGGGTCTCGAGATCGCTGAAGCCCAGCTCCGGCACCTCGGCGAGCAGTCGGCGCAGCCAGCGGATCGCCTCGGCCTCGTCGCCGGGACCGATCACCGCCCCGCCGACCGGGGGCGGCTGCCAGAGCACCACGAAGTCCCCCGACCAGGCCCGCTCGAGCGCCTTGGCGGGGATCTCGACCGCCCCCTCGGGGCCATCGATCAACGCCGTGTCTCGGCGCAGCCCGGCAAGCACCAGATAACGCGCCTCGGGCGCATCCTCCTCGGGCTCGACCGCGAGCAGCGCCGGGCGGTCGAGCCGCCGCAGCACCGCGAGCGCCCCCCGACCCGACTCGCAGCGCAGCCCGAGCGTGGCGACGCGCGCGCAGGGCGCGCCCTCGCCCAGGGTTTCGAGCTCGACACCCCAGCGACGCAGCAGCCGCAGCATCGCCTCGGGTTCGGTCGCGGCGGCCGCCCGCAACGCTTCGGGGAGACGCCGGGGCAACGGCTCGACGACCTCGGCCTCGCTGCTCGTGCCTGGCCCGGCAAGCGGGTGCGACGACCTCGCGCCGAGCCAGTCCATGCCCCACCAGCCGGCCCCGAGCGCCACGGCCAACACCGCCCCGACGACCAGTGTCGGGGAGGCGCCGCGCGAGCGGTCATGATGATCGACCGGGTCGCCGCCGAGTTCGCGCGCGGCGCGGGCGACGATCCCGGCATCGACCCGTGGGTGACGACTGACATAGGCGCCGAGCAGGGCGCGGTCGCAGAGGATGTTGATCAGCCGCGGCAGACCACGGCTCCAGCGGTGGATGCGCCACAGCGCCATGGCGGTGAAGGGCATCCGCTCACAACCGGCGACGGCCAGTCGGTGGCCGATATAGGCGCTGGTCTCGTGATGATCGAAAGGGTGCAGGTGGACCCGCGCGGTGATCCGCTGATCGACCTGACGCAGCTGCGCGCGTGCCAGCATCCGGCGCAGCTCGGGCTGGCCGATGAGAAAGATCTGCAGCAGCTTGTGGGTGCTGGTCTCGAGGTTGGTGAGCAGACGGATCTGTTCGAGCACGCGCGGGCGCAGGTTCTGCGCCTCGTCGATGATCAGCAGCGCGCGTCGCCCCTCGGCGTGCAGCGCCAGCAGATACTGGTTGAGGGCATCGACCAGACGCTTGAGCGAACGCTCGTCGGCGGCGATCGCGATGCCGAACTCCTCGCACACCGCCACCAGCAACTCGCGGGCGGTGAGGCACGGGTTGAGGATCAGCGCCACCTCGACGTGCTCGGGCAGCTGTTCGAGGAAGGCGCGACAGACCGTGGTCTTGCCGGTGCCGACCTCGCCGGTGAGCAGCACGAAACCGCCCTGCTCGCCGGCGCCATAGACCAGGTGCGCGAGCGCCTCGCGATGCTGCGCGCTGAGGAACAGATAGCGCGGATCGGGCGCGATCGAGAAACAGGGTTCGGAGAGACCGAAATAACTGGGATACACGGCTGTCGCTCGCGGCGGCTGCCGGCTTACTGGATGATGAAGCTGCCGAAATAGAGACCATCGACGGCAAAGGTTCCGGCCTGTTCGAGCAGCCCCTCCTGTACCGCCTTGAGCGCGCCCAGACGCAGCGCATCACGCTGATCGAGCGCACTCACCTCATCGACCGTGCGACCGGCGAAATAGCTGATCAGCCGGTCGCGGATCAGCGGCATATGGGTATTGACCGCGTCGGCCGCCTCGGCGGTGCGGACATAGAGATCGATGCCGACCTTGAGGAAACGGGTACGGCTCTCGCCGGCGAGGTTGACGATCAGGGCCGGATCGATGGCGATGTAGTTATCGGTAAAGGGCTCGTCCTGGGCCGCGACCGGCTGGAGCTGTGCCAGCCCGAGCACCAGGGTCAGCACGAGTGCGAGCTGAGTCACTGCGTTCTTCATGGGATTTCACTGTGTACGTATGATGCCCCGCCTGGGGCCGGAAGGTGCCGTCCTTGCGTCCGGCGTCCAACCGATGACTCTACCCCAGGCGGGCGGCCGGGCAAAGGGCCAGGCCCGGGCGCCTCTACTCAACCGCCGGGGCGCGGCAGGTCGTGCTCGATGATCGCCATCGCGCGGCGACAGATCTCGCGCCCGTAATCGGTCCACTCGCCCTGCCCCCAGTAGCGGTAGCAGCTCGTCTGCGAGCACAGCAGATGGAAGAGCGCGTTGCGGTAGCGCGGGTCGTCGCTATCGATCCCGGGCACCAGCACGCGCTCGTTGAACAGCGCGCTGGCCTCCTCCATCGGCCCGAGCACATTGTCGTAGCCGGCCACCCAGGACAGATCGCTGGTCCAACTGCCGCCGTCCATGTGGAAGCGGTCGTCCTCGCGCTGGAGCGTGTCGATCACCTCGGCCAGTCGCTGCGGGCCGTCGCCGGGCTGCATCCGCGCCCAGATGCGGTCCTGGAACAACGGCTGCACCTCGGGCAGCGCCGACTCGCGCACGCCGAGCGCGAACAGGTGTTCGAGATACTCGCTGACGTTCATCAACGGGGTGTCGGAGCCACTGGCCGCGCGCACCACCTCAATGAACTTGGGCGGGAACTCGTTCATCATCACCCCGCCGTTCTCGCCGTCGGCGATCTGGGTGACCAGCGGCGGCACCTCATGCCCGTCGAGGGTCAGCGGCGCGAGCCCCTGGGCCTCGTACCAGGGCTGCATCTGCGCCACCAGCTTGGTGTCTGACCCCTGGGTCTTGACGATGGCGATGATGCTCGCCTGCTCGCCCTTGGAGTTGGTGCACACCAGCCGGTGCGGCAGGTGGGGGCGGCGCGGGTGAGCGCCGGTCTCGGGCTCGATCACGGTGTGCTCCTGCACCAGCACCCACTGATAACCGCAGTCGACCAGGGTCTTGACGAACTCGTAGGCGACGTCCGGATGATTGGGCAGGGCCATCTCCGAGGGCGAGAAGCCGCGTACCCGCTCCAACGCCTCCCAGCCGAAGAGGGCGGCGAAGTGGTGCTGGAAGGCACGCACGTGCAGCCGGTAGTCCTGCACCGGGGTGGAGGGCGCCACCGCGTGGCCCCAGGGCATGCCGAGCCACTCCACCGCGGGGCTGTAGTCGGGGTTGCAGGTGATCGTCTGCAGCGCCTCGATCACCCCGTGCTCGCCCATCCGCCGCAACCCGTGCAACAGGGTGCCGGAGTACTCGAGCATGCAGCGCGGCGCGTGGCCCTCGCCGATCAGTTGGGGGATGAACTCGCCCATCCGCTTGTAGCACCAGACGAACGCCGGGGCGTTGTGGTTATCGCCGATGTCCTGGTGCTCCATCATGTATTGCAGGTTGCTGATGATGGCGGCGCTGCGCAGGTCCGACCCGCCGGCCGGGATCAGCGGTTGGTGCTGATGCAGCGCGATGGCGGTGGCCGCGCGCACCCGCGGGAAGTCGATGCCGCCGGGCGCGGCAAACAGCGGTCGCGCGCGCGCCGCTGTCGCCACCCGCGCGACCTCGGCCTCGTGACCGCTGATGTTGGGCAATTCGTCGATGTATTCGGGTAACTGGTCCACGGCGGTGCTCCTCTGCTGCTGGTGATGCACGAGCGGGCGCGGCGACGGGCCGCGCCCGTGGATCCCGCGCGGCGGGCATCGTGCCACCGCCGCGCCAGCCCGGCGCTCAGTCGTCGGCGACGGGCTCGGGCGACGCCCCGGCGAGCAGCGCGCCCGCCCGCGCCAGGTCGGCCTCGGCGCGCCCCACCCAGTCCTCGCCCCAATAGAAGTTGCAGCTGGTCTCGGCGCGCAACAAGGCGTTCAGCGCCTCGCCCAACACCGTCAGGGCCTCACCGTCGTCGCGCTCGCCGGCGGCCCGGCGCGCCTGGTGCAGCGCGGCGCTGACCCGGGCGCAGTCATCGAGCGCCGCGCGCTGGCGCGCCGAGCCGGTCCACTGAGTGAAGTCGCGGCCGTGATGCCAGCCGGTGTTCCAGGCCCCGGTGCGTACCCGCACCTCGCCGTGGAAGCCGTGATGTTCGAGATAGTCGCCGATGAAGGTCGGCACCAGCGCCGCCGTCCCGGCGCCGACGCGCTCGAGCAGCGGCAGATAGAAGGCGCTCCAGAAGTTCGCTCCGGGGGTGACGTTGCGGAACCAGCCGCCGTTCTCGCCGTCGGTGGCGGTGGTCACCAGCGGCTCGAAGTCGCACCACCTGGTGCGCTCGGCGACCTCGCGCAGGAACCAGTCGACCTCCATCCCCGACTCCTGGGCGTCGGAGAGTTCGCGATCGCGCACCACCACCACGATCTCGGCGCCACCATGACGGGCGATGTGCGGACGGTAGCGCAGCGCCTGCCAGCTCATCGGCGTGACCGGCTCGACGTGCTCGCTGTCGACCAGCACGTAGCGATAACCGGCGGCGCGCAGTTGCGGGATCAGCTCCATCGAGAAGCCCATCTCCGGCGGCCAGAAGCCGTCGAAGCGCGGGCGCCAGAACAGATGGCGCGCCACACCCAGCCAGCGCCCGAGGTGCTCGAGGCGATCGGCCTCGGGGGTCAGCGGCAGCACCGGGTGGTAATAGCCGGTGCCGAGGATCTCGAACAGCCGCTGGTTCTGCAGGTGCCAGAGCAGCGAGCCGCAGTCGACGACGCCGTAGACGCGCTGCTGGAACTCGGGGTCGGAGAGGGTCTCGAGCAGGGTGCCGGAGAGCGACAGGTGGACCCGCGCCAGCGCCTCGTGTCCCCACAGGCTGCGCGGGATGCGATCGAGCGCGAAGAGGATCTCGCGCGCCTCCCAGGGCTGGTGCTCGAGCAACTGCTCGAGATTGCCGGTGGGCTGGTGCAGGTTGAGCACGAGCGCATGGTGCACAGTCATGACGAGCGACCCCGCGACGGGTGATGAGCGACCGACGGCATCCGGCCGTGGTGTCCGGTGCACCCCGGAGATGCCGGACGACCGTCCCTAGAGCATAACAGAGGGTCCGGGACAGACATACTACGCTCGGATGACGGTCACTCGCGCCCCATTTCATCCAACCCCATCGATAGCGTCGGGCGTTGCCCCTTGTGCCCGCCCTCCCCGCCCACCATCTCGCCGGGAGACACCCCCGTCAGCCACCCGCTGGAGAGGCGATGCCCCACACCGATGCCCTGCTTCGCGCCCACGACCTGCACCGACACTACCGCGAGGCCGGCGGCCACGGCGAGCGCCGGGTGCTCGAGGGCGTCGGCCTCAGCGCCCATGCCGGCGAGTGCGTGGCGCTGCTCGGGCGCAGCGGCTCGGGCAAGTCGACGCTGCTCAACCTGCTCGCCGGCATCGACCGGCCCGATCACGGCTGGGTGGAGATCGACGGCACGCGGCTCTCGACCCTCGGCGAACCGGCGCTGACCCGGCTGCGCCGCCGCCGCGTCGGCTTCATCTATCAGTCGTTCAACCTGATCGACGAGCTGACCGTGGCCGAGAACCTCGCCCTGCCGCTGGCACTCGACGGCGTGCGCGCCCGTGAGGCGCAACCGCGCTGTAGCGCGATGCTCGAACGCCTCGGGCTCGACGGTCGCGCCGAGGCCTTCCCCGACCAGCTCTCCGGCGGCGAGCAGCAGCGCGTGGCGATCGGTCGGGCGCTGATCCACGCGCCCGCGCTGGTGCTCGCCGACGAGCCCACCGGCAACCTCGACGCCGACACCGGCGCGCGGGTGCTGGAGCTGCTCGCGGCGCTGTTTCGCGAGCAGGGGCGCGCCCTGGTGCTGGTCACCCACAGCCGCGCGGTGGCGGCGATCGCCGATCGGGTGCTGACCCTCGAACGCGGCCGGCTGTGCACCGACGATACGGCGCTGTCCTGGTGATCCCGCTGCTCGCCCGCATCAGCCTGCGCCAGCTCTCGCGCCAGCCCTGGCAGAGCGCGCTGGCGGTGCTCGGCATCGCCCTCGGGGTCGCGGTGGTGGTCGCGGTGGGGCTGGCCAACGACAGCGCGCGCCGCGCCATCGCGCTCTCGGTCGAGCAGCTCGACGGTCGCGCCAGTCATCGCATCGAGTCGAGCGGCACGGGCATCGCCGACGCCGAGGCCGCGCGACTGCTGCGGGCCCTCGCCCCCTACCCGGCCACACCGGTGATCGAGCAACCGCTGCGCCTCGAGGGCGAGGGCCTCACCCTGCTCGGCATCGATCTGCTCCAGGCCGACGCGCTGCGCGGCGACGCGCTCGCCGCCGAGGCCCTGCCCGACCCGTCGCGGCTCGCCGCCCTGCTCACCGAGCCCGGCGCGCTGCTGCTCGGCGCGACCGATGCCCGCCGTCTCGGCGCGGTCCCCGGCGACCGGCTGAGCGTACGTCACGGCGGCCACACCCGGCAGGCGCGACTGGTCGGGGTGATCGAGCAGGGGCTCGACGGTCTTGCGCTCGCCGATCTCGGCAGCGCCCAGTGGCTTGCCGGGCGCGACGGCGTGGTCGATCGCATCGATCTGGTGCTGCCGCCCGCGGCGGCCGCCGGGGTCGCCGCCGCGCTACCGCCGGGACTGCGGCTGGAAGCGAGCGCCCAACGCGGCGCGGCGCTCCACGAGATGACCCGCGCCTTTCGCATCAACCTGCTGGCGATGAGCCTGATCGCGCTGCTGGTCGGCGGCTTCATCGTCTATAGCACCCAGACCTTCACGGTGGTGCGCCGGCGCGCGTTGTTCGGCACCCTGCGCGCGCTCGGCGCCACCCGTACGCGGATCGCCGCACTGGTGCTCGCCGAGACCCTGGCCCTCGCCCTGGTCGGCGCACTGCTCGGGATCGCCCTCGGCATCCTCGCCGGGCGGGGGCTGGTGCAGCTGGTCGCGCGCACCATCGACGATCTCTATTTCCGCCTCGAGGTCAGCACGCTCGCGCTCGACCCCGCGACCCTGGTGCTCGGCGCCGGGCTGGCGCTCGGCGTGGCGCTGGTCGCCGCGCTCGCCCCGGCACTGGAGGCCGCCGGCGTCGCGCCGCGCGAGGCGATGCGCGCCCAGGGGCTCGAACGACGCGCCCAGGGCTGGGCCGCGCCGCTCGCCCGGCTCGGCGCCGCGCTGGCGCTGACCGGCTGGCTCGCGACCCTGCTCCCGGGGGAATCGCTCGCGCAGGGGTTCGCGCTGCTGCTCATGGTGGTGCTCGGGTTGGTGCTCTGCGTCCCGGCGCTGCTGCGCGGGGCCGCCGCCGCGCTCGCCGGGCTCGGCGCCCGGCTCGGCGCGCCGCTGGCGCTGGTGCTGGCGGCGCGCACGGTGGCCGGCTCGGTCGCCCGCACCGGCATCGCCGCGGCCGCGCTGACCCTCGCCGTGGCCACCAGCGTCGGGGTCGGGGTGATGATCGAGAGCTTCCGTCACAGCGTGATCGACTGGCTCGACCACACCCTGGAGGGCGAACTCTATGTCACCGCCGACAGCCGCGAGGCCCCGCTGCCCCCCGGTCTCGACGAGGCGCTCGTAGCGACCGACGGGGTCGCCTCGGTGATCCGTGCACGCCGCATGACGGTCACCACCCGCGAGGGCGACGCCACCCTGCTGGTACGCGACCGCCCCGCCCCCGACGCCACCGGACCGCTGCTGCTCGCGCGACTCGACGGCGACCCCTGGGCGGCTGGACGCATCCTCGTCTCCGAGCCCTATGCCCATCATCACCGTCTCGCCCCCGGCGATCGCATCGAACTGGCCACGCCTGATGGCTGGCGCCGCTTCAGCGTCGGCGCGGTGTTTCGCGACTACGGCTCGGATCGCGGTCTGCTCATGCTCCCCTACCGCGAGGCACGCGCACACTGGGAGGGAATCGGCATCGGCTCGCTCGCCCTGAAGCTCGCCCCCGACGGCGATCCGCAACGGGTGCGCGAGCGCGTGCAGGCGCTCGCCGAGACCCACGATCGCACCCTGCTGCTGACCGCCAGCGGCGAGATCCGCACGCTCACCCTGGAGATCTTCGATCGCACCTTCGCCATCACCGAGGTGTTGCGTCTGCTCGCACTCGCCGTCGCCTTCGTCGGCGTGCTCAGCGCCCTGCTCGCGCTGCAGCTCGAACGCCGCCGCACCCACGCGCTGCTGCGTGCCACCGGGATGAGCGGCCGCACCCTGGCCCTGACGCTGCTGGCGCAGGGCTCGATCCTCGGACTGGTGGCGGGGCTGCTGGCCATCCCGCTCGGGCTGGTGATGGGCGAGCTGCTGATCCGCATCATCAACGTGCGCGCCTTCGGCTGGAGCATGACCCTGCAGATCCCGCCGCTGGCGCTCCTCTCCGGCCCCTTGCTGGCCTGGTGTGCGGCGCTCGCCGCCGCCCTGCCCCCGGCGCTGCGCGCGGGGCGCGAGCCACCCGCGCGCGGGCTGCGTGGGGACTGAATTCGCCCCCCGCGTACGCCTATCGCCATCGCCCTGGACGCAGCCCGACACGAGGTCGATTATGTGTATTCTATGGAGGTCTCGAGGCGATGCCGGCCGCCACCCGCCAGGCCAGATCGCGGCAGTCGCGCCGACCCCGCCCCGGACCCCTTTCCGTCGCGCCGGATCAGCGATCCCGTGACGGTCGTCCGTGCAGGCAAACCGAAAGGGTACGGCCCCAGGGGTTTGGCCCGACAGGAATCCACAAGCGAGTGTGCGACATGGCTGAAGAAAAGAAGATCGTGACCAAGAAGACCGCCCCTAAGCGGGCCACCAGCACGGACAAGGCCGCGGCCAAGAAGACCGCGACCAAGCCGGCAACCCCGCGCAAGAAGCGCGCGAGCGCCGCGAGCACGACCAAGAGCCCTCGCACCAGCGCGCGCACCACCACCAAGAAGACCACCGCGGCGGCGGCACCGCGCGCGCAACCGAAGCCGGCGGCGAGCGCGCCAGCGGCGACGCCCGCCGCGAGCTACACCCCGCCGACGCGCTTTCTCACCGTCGACCCCGAGCACCGTCTGGCGATGATCCGCGAGGCGGCCTACTACAAGGCCGAGCAGCGCGGCTTCGCGCCCGGACACGAGCGCGAGGACTGGGGCGAGGCCGAGCGCGAGATCGACGCCATGCTGGCCCACGCACAACTCTCCGGGCGCGGCTGAGCCTGCCAGGGCGGTGCAGGGACGCGCCGGGCGCGGGCGTCAAGCGGGGGGAAGGATGGATCGATGCGTCGTCGAGACGCATGGCCGCGGCACCTCCCTGTGCCGGGGCGTCGGGACCGGACGGGCTAGAGACCCAGCTCCTCGAGCAGATCGGTATCGACCAGCGCCGACTGCTGCGGCGCGCCGCTCTTGACCGAACCGTCGCTCTGCTTCTGCTCGGCGAGGATGCGATCGGGATCGACCTCCTCGCGCTCGAAGTCGTGGAGCTTGAGGAACTCGGTCTTGTCCATCGCCAGCTCCATGTAGAAGACATTGCGCCGGGCGGTGGTGAAGGCGACGCGACGGGCCTGCGGACGATCGAGATTGGTGTCGATGCTGACCATCACCTCCTTGTTGATGGTGAGCATCTTCGGCTGGTTCTGGTTGATCGAGACCTGCAGATCACGACCGACGTTGCCGGTGAAGTCGCCGACGATCTGGTTCATCAGCTCGCCGAGCATGTTGGCCACCTCGTCGGAGGTGTGCACGGTGGCCAGCTCCGACTCCGAGATCCCCATGTTGGTCATGTAGGAGCGATAGATCTCCATCGCCGCCTGCGACGAGAAGTTGATGATCACCAACCCCGAGAATCCACCGTCGAACAGCACGAAGCAGCCGATGTCCGGGCGCAGACAGGTGCGGGTGATCTTCTGCACCATCGGCGAATAGCCGATCTGGTTACCCGTGGCGGTGGAGAGTACCTTCGTCACCGAACTGCACAACATCACCAGAATGTCGTCTGTCGAAATAGTCTTTGGTTTTGCCACCAGAATCGTCTCAAGCTGGATGGGCGACCCCGGGCGTCAACGGCATCGGGATCTGGGGGGCGTGGTCCACGCCACGAGGGGCGCGGACCGGCTGGCTCGGAAACCGGCGCACCGTGCCGCGCACGGCGTGCGACCGGGCCCGGGAGGACGGGTGCATTCACCCGGCACTGTGTCCGTCATCGTCTGGAACTATAGTGGAGCGACGCGACGCCTCCAAGCCTCGGGGGACGAACCGCCCGACACCTCGTCCGTCCGATTCGCACCGGTGGGCGCGCCAGGGCTTGCGCTGGGACGCCCTTGCCACCACGCTAGCAGCCAGGACGATCGCATGACGACAGGGACGCCCCGGCCCGGACAACCCGCACAGGTACACGCCAAATGCACGCCTATGCACTGATCCCCACCGCGCTCATCGCCGCACTCGCCCTCGGCGCCTGCGGCACCACCACCACCTCGCGCACCGGCAGCGGCGCCGCCTTCGGCGCGGCCACCGGGGCCGCGATCGGCTCGCTCAGCGGCGACGCCGGCAAGGGCGCGCTGATCGGCGCCGGCGCCGGTGCCCTCGGTGGCTTTCTCTACGATCGCGACCAGAAGGCCCAGGGGCGCCGCTGAGCCAGCCGTCAGCCGTCAGCCGTCAGCCGTCAGCCGTCAGCGACCAGCATCGCGCCGACGGCGGATCCGCTGGAGGCTGATGGCTGATGGCTGATGGCTGAGCGCCGGATGTCGCCTCGACGTCTCACCTCCCCTCGCGCCCGATGACCGGCGTGGCCGGACATCGAGCCGACGATTTCGATATCCTTAGGGGTCTATGGACCTCACCAATCAGATCATCCTCGTCGGCTCGGCGGTGCTGCTGGTCAGCATGCTCGTCGGCGTGCTCTCCAATCGCATCGGCGCGCCGCTGCTGCTGGTGTTCCTGCTCATCGGCATGCTCCTCGGCGAGCAGGGACCGGGCGGCATCGCCTTCGACGACGTGCAGACGGCGCACCTGTTCGGCAGCCTGGCGCTGGCCATCATCCTCTTCGACGGCGGGCTGGCGACCCCGATCAAGCACTTCCGCGTCGGGCTGCGACCGGCGCTGTCGCTGGCCACCCTGGGGGTGGCGATCACCGCCACCATCACCGGGCTGTTCGCCGCCTGGTGGCTGGGGCTGAACTGGCTCGAGGGGCTGCTGCTGGGGGCCATCGTCGGCTCGACCGACGCCGCGGCGGTGTTCTCGCTGCTGCGCGCGCGCGGGCTCGAACTCAAGCAGCGCGTCGGCGCCACCCTGGAGATCGAGTCGGGCAGCAACGACCCGATGGCGGTCTTCCTCACCATCGCGCTGATCGAGCTGATCATCGGCGGTGGCGACCAGGGCTTCGGGCTGGTGATGCTCACCGAGTTCGCCCGCCAGATGGGGCTGGGCGCGCTGATCGGCCTGGCCGGCGGCTTCGCCCTCACCGCACTGATCAACCGTCTGGCGATGGCCGCCGGACTGCACCCGCTGGCGGTGATGGCCGGCGGTCTGACCCTGTTCGGCCTGACCGCGGTGCTCGGCGGCAGCGGCTTCCTCGCCATCTATCTCGCCGGGCTGGTGATCGGCAACCGTCCGCTGGAGTCGACCCAGAACATCAAGCGCTTCCACGACGGTATCGCCCGGCTCTCGCAGATCGGCATGTTCCTGATGCTCGGGCTGCTGGTCACGCCCTCGCACCTGCTGCCGGTGGCCGGCGATGCGCTGCTGTTCGCGGCGGTGCTGATCCTCATCGCCCGCCCGCTGGCGGTGTGGCTGTGCCTGCTGCCGTTCCGCTTCACCTGGCGCGAGCAGGCCTTCATCGGCTGGGTGGGACTGCGCGGCGCGGTGCCCATCATCCTCGCCCTGTTCCCGCTGCTCGCCGGTATCGAGCACGCGGCGATGTACTTCAACATCGTCTTCTTCGTGGTGCTGGTCTCGCTGCTGGTGCAGGGCTGGACGGTAGCCGGCCTGGCGCGCGCGCTGGGGCTGGAGGTGCCGCCCACCAGCCATGTGGTGCAGCGCGTCGAACTCGACATCCCCGGTCAACAGGAGCTGGAGCTGGTCGGCTACCGCCTCGCCGCCGACGCCCCGGTGCTGCTCGAGCGTCGCGCCCCGCATCTGCCCGCCGGGGTGCGCCCGGTGGCGGTGGTGCGCGAGCGCCAGCTGATCGACGCCGGCGACCTCGGCGACCTCAGGGGCGGCGACTATCTCTATCTGATGGCCGAGGCCCGCGCCCTGCCCGGGCTCGACCATCTGTTCGTCGCCCCGCCGGTGCCCGAGCGGCTCACCGAGCGCGCCTTCTTCGGCGACTTCGTGCTCGACGGCGAGGCGCAGCTCGGCGCGGTCTCGACGGTCTACGGCATGGCCATCGATCCCGCCGACCGCGACCTCACCCTCGATGCGCTGATCCGACGCAGCCTCAACCAGCACCCGGTGGTCGGCGACCGACTGGAGCTGGGCAGGATGGCGCTGGTGGTGCGCGAGGTCGAGGGCGACCGGGTGACCAAGGTGGGTCTCAAGCTCGGCTCCGACGACTGAGAGCAGATCCAGGCCACAGTCGCCGAGACCTGGGTCACGCAACACCGCTTTGAGATTGATCATCGACGGGCGGGGGCTTAGCTTATCCGACTGCCAGAACCCAGGTAGATACCAACCGACCCGGGCGCCTCGGACGCGCCCGTTGATCAGGTCGTGCCGCAGCCTCTCGCCCGGAGCGACCCTCAACCCCGTCATCAAGGAAGCGATCAGGAATCCGTCATGTTCGATGCCCCCTTCGACCGCGTCGAGGCCAGCGCCCCCTTTGCCGACAGCGACTGGTTCCACGCCTGTCGACAGACCCAGACGCCCTATGTGGTGATCCGCCACACCGAGCAGCGGGCCGACGTGCTGTGGGACTTCGTCACCCTGCCCGAGTGCTGCGACGCGGCCATCCGCGCCCATTTCGAGGCGTTGGAGCAGGCCGCGCGCGCGATCTTCCTGCGCTATGCCGACGCCGAGTCGCACCTGCGCGTCAAGCCGACCCTGATCGGCTTCGACCGATTGCCGATCGAGCAGGCCGAGGCCGCCGCCGACGCGCTCTATGCCCTGGTCGCGACCTATCTGCCCGGCGCCCGCCGCGCCACCGTCACGCCCCCGCCCACGGCGACAGCGCCACTCCCGACCCGCTCGAACCCGCAGGCCGGACAGCACGCCCAGTAAGCGTCGAAATCACCACATATAGTGCCCGATAGAGAATCTCTATCCCTACATGTTGTGATACCGATTTGACAGCACGCCCCTCTGTGTCGGATGCTCCGCGGCCTTCGACAACGGGTTCAGAACGGCTCCGCCACGACCCCTCCGACACAGGAACGCCTCGCCATGCTCAACTGGGATGACCCGCTCGCCGCCGCTCGCACCGCCAGCCCCGGAGAGGATGCGCCGCCCCCGCCGGCCACCCCGGGCCGAGAGGTCACGCGCGCGCGCCCCGGCAGCGGCCTGCTCGACAACGCCACCCTGATGTCGAGCGCCGGCGCCGCGCCGGTGGTCAGCCCCGAGCCCTTCGCCCAGGCCGCCGCCCAGCAGACCCTGCCGATCGACGAGCGCCCCGCCGCCGCGCCCGCCGGTGCCGGCGCCACCGGGCTGGAGTCGATCGCCCTCGGCGCCGGGCGCATCCGCGTCGACGACAAGCGCATCATCAACTGTCACGCCGATCTCAACCAGCTGGTGCCCTTCAAGTACGACTGGGCCTGGCAGAAATACCTCGACGCCTGCGCCAACCACTGGATGCCGCAGGAGATCAACATGAACGCCGACATCGCCCTGTGGAAGGACCCCAAGGGTCTGACCGAGGACGAGCGCACCATCATCAAGCGCAATCTCGGTTTCTTCTCCACCGCCGACTCGCTGGTGGCCAACAACCTGGTGCTCGCCGTCTATCGCCACATCACCAACCCCGAGTGCCGCCAGTACCTGCTGCGCCAGGCCTTCGAGGAGGCGCTGCACACCCACGCCTACCAGTACGTGGTCGAGAGCCTGGGGCTCGACGAGGGCGAGATCTTCAACATGTACCGCGAGTTGCCGGCGGTGGCGCGCAAGGCCGAGTGGGCGCTGCCCTACACCCGCCACCTCGCCGACCCGCACTTCGTCACCGGCACCACCACCAACGACCAGCAGCTGTTGCGCGAGCTGATCGCCTTCTACGTCATCTTCGAGGGCATCTTCTTCTACGTCGGCTTCGTCCAGGTGCTGAGCATGGGGCGGCGCAACAAGATGACCGGCACCGCCGAGCAGTTCCAGTACATCCTCCGCGACGAGTCGATGCACATGAACTTCGGCATCGACGTGATCAACCAGATCAAGCTGGAGAACCCGCACCTCTGGACCCCGGAGTTCCGCGACGAGCTGGTCGCAATGATCCGCGAGGCCGTCGAGCTGGAGTCGCAGTACGCCCGCGACACCATGCCGCGCGGCGTGCTCGGGCTCAACGCGCCGATGTTCGAGGAATACCTGCGCTTCATCGCCAACCGTCGCTGCGCCCAGATCGGCCTGCCCGAGCAGTACCCCGGCGTCACCAATCCCTTCCCGTGGATGTCCGAGGTGCTCGACCTGAAGAAGGAGAAGAACTTCTTCGAGACCCGGGTCACCGAGTACCAGACCGGCGGCGCGCTGAGCTGGGACGACTGAGCGCGGCGCGGGCGCGATGCGGGCGCTCACCCTGGCCTGGATCGGCTACGCCCTGGCGATCCTCTACGCCAGCCTGATCCCCTTCGATCTGCAGCCGCTCGCGCCCGCCGAGGCGCTCGCCCGTCTCGCCGACATCGGCTGGCTCACCCTCACCCCGGGACGGCGCGCCGACTGGATCGCCAACCTGCTCCTCTACCTGCCCTGGGCGGCGCTCGGCATGGCCGCCTGGGCGCCGCGCCTCGGCACGGCGCGCACCGCGCTCCTCGTCGCCCTCGCCGCCACCCTGCTGGCGCTCGGCATCGAGGCGCTGCAGGTCTACTTCCCACCGCGCACCGTCTCGCTCAACGACCCCGTCGCCGAGCTGCTCGGCACCGCCCTCGGGATCCTGCTGTGGACGCGCGCCGGGCATCGGCTGGCCCGGCTCGGCGCGCGGCTGCGCCATCCCGACGCGGGCGCCGTCGACGCCGCGCTCGGCCTCTTTCTGCTCGTCTATCTCGGCTTCGTCCTGTTCCCCTTCGATCTGGTGCTGGGCGTCGACGAGATCATCGACAAGGCCGCCGCCGGACGGCTCGGCTGGCTGTGGGCGCCGGTCTCCAACCAGGGCACGGTCTGGGCCCTGGCCCATGGCCTCGCCGAGATCCTCACCGCGTTGCCGCTCGGCATCCTCCTCGCCCGTCACCGGCGCGGCCCCGGCACCCTTGCCGCCGCCTTGGTGCTCGGGCTCGCCCTCGGACTGGCGATCGAACTGGTTCAGGTGCTGCTCGTCTCCGGCGTCTCCCAAGGCGTCTCGGTACTCACCCGCGCGCTCGGGGCCGGACTCGGCGCCTGGCTCGTCACCGCGCTGCGCGACCTCGACCCCGCCACCCGCGCCGCGCTCCCGCGTCATGCCCGCCGGGCTTCGCTTGCCCTGCTCGGCCCCTACCTGCTGCTGCTCGTCGAACTCCAGCTCGGCGGCCTCCCCACGCTCGATCGTTGGCGCACACCCGAGGCCATCCTCACCGACCTCCAGCAACTCCGCTTCCTACCCTTCTACTACCACTACTACAGCAGCGAGAGCGGCGCCCTGGTCAGTCTGGTGCTCAACC
>NZ_RHFJ01000006.1:88257-98330 GCF_003718675.1 Marichromatium sp. AB32 | reverse complement strand
ATCTATCCCTGCGCCGAGGTTGCGACCGCGCGGGACCCGCGCGGTCGCGACAGCCGATCAGAGGCTGTAGTACATGTCGAACTCGACCGGGTGGGTCGTCATCCGCATGCGGGTGACCTCGTCCATCTTGAGGTTGATGTAGCTGTCGATCAGGTCATCGGTGAACACGCCGCCGACGGTGAGGAACTCACGGTCACGGTCGAGGTTGTCGAGCGCCATCTCCAGCGAGGAGGCGACGGTCGGGATGGCCTTGGCCTCTTCACGCGGCAGGTCGTAGAGATCCTTGTCCATGGCATCGCCGGGGTGGATCTTGTTCATGATGCCGTCGAGACCGGCGAGCATCATCGCCGAGAAGGCGAGATAGGGGTTGCCGGTGGGATCGGGGAAGCGCACCTCGATGCGACGACCCTTGGGGCTGGCGCAGTGCGGGATGCGGATCGAGGCCGAGCGGTTGCGCGCCGAGTAGGCGAGCATCACCGGCGCCTCGAAGCCCGGGACCAGACGCTTGTAGGAGTTGGTCGAGGCGTTGGTCAGGGCGTTGAGCGCACGCGCGTGCTTGATGATGCCGCCGATGTAGTAGAGGGCCATGTCGGACAGGCCGCCGTACTTGTCGCCGGCGAACAGGTTCTGACCGTCCTTGGCGAGCGACTGGTGCACGTGCATGCCGCTGCCGTTGTCGCCGACCAGCGGCTTGGGCATGAAGGTCGCGGTCTTGCCGTAGGCGTGGGCGACGTTGTGCACCACGTACTTGAGGATCTGGTTGGCGTCGGCACGCTTGACCAGGGTGTCGAACTTGGTGCCGATCTCACACTGGCCGGCGGTGGCGACCTCGTGGTGGTGCACCTCGACGCCGACGCCCATCTCCTCGAGGGTCAGACACATGGCCGCACGCAGATCGTTGAGCGAGTCGACCGGGGGCACCGGGAAGTAGCCGCCCTTGACCTTCGGACGGTGACCCATGTTGCCGTCGCCGAACACCCGCTCGGAGTTCCAGCCGGCCTCCTCGGAGTCGATCTTGTAGAAGGCGCCGCTCATGTCCGCGCCCCAGCGCACGTCGTCGAGCACGAAGAACTCGGGCTCGGGACCGAAGAAGGCGGTGTCGGCGATGCCGGTGGACTTCAGATAGGCCTCGGCGCGCTTGGCCACCGAACGCGGATCACGCTCGTAGCCGATCATGGTGTCGGGCTCGAGGATGTCACAACGGATGATGAGGGTGCTCTCCTCGGAGAAAGGATCCATCACCGCGGTCGTGGGGTCGGGCATCAGCACCATGTCCGAGGCCTCGATGCCCTTCCAGCCCGCGATCGAGGAGCCGTCGAACATCTTGCCTTCCTTGAAGGCATCCTCGTCGATCATGCTCGTCGGCATGGAGACGTGCTGCTCCTTGCCGCGGGTATCGGTGAAGCGCAGATCCACGAAGGTCACTTCGTTGTCTTTCATCATCTTCATGACATCAGTGGTCATTCGAACGTCTCCAATGCTGAGTGCTGTGTTCTAGATACGGATAAGGCGTTGTCGGCCGAGCAATGCACAAGGCTTGCGCTGGCGTATCAGCGCTCGCACCATCCGGCGCAGCAGCCTAACAGGTCATCGATCGTGCCGCACGACCTGCCGTCCGGGCCGGCAGGCGATGCAGAATTCTGGCTGACCCGGTTGATGTCCCGGGCTCGGGTCCACGACAAGGACCTCCATCGCGACCGTTCCGCCGGACGACGGGATGATCCACGCCGTCCGATGCCAATCAGTCATGCAACGAGCAAGCCAGAATCTTGCGCACCCCGCTGACGCCAGCCCCGCGCCCCGATCGCAACGAACACGCGATGAGACGATGAGACGTACAAACAAGACCTTGGCGATGAGAGGGTTGTGAAATCACGCACCATGGTGACGACAGCACCGCCAAGGATGGGCGGACAGCGGGGGGCCGGCGCACCCAATCGCGGCGCGACACCGGGCGCGGACTGCACTAAAAAAGAACATCGAGCGACTTTATGCACCAAAAAGGTGCAAATCAGTCGCCAAAGAAGATTCGCACCCCACGGAACACCGGGTCATCGGCGAGCGCCTCGGCCAGGCGCGTCCGCAATCGCTCGGCATCGGCTCCCTGGCGCAGACAGGCGGCGAACGGGAAGTACACCTCGATGTCGATGGCACCGTCGAGATAGTGCAGCAACACCCGCTGGCGCTCGTTGGCCTCGGGGATCGCCGACCAGGCCGAGGCCAGGCGCGCCAGTGCCTCGGCACGCAGCGGCAGCAGGTAGCAGGCGGAGAGGTGCTCGTCGTCCTCGGGGTCGATGTGCACGGTGACATCGGCGATCTCGTCGATCTCGCGCTTGAGCCGGCGCTCGACCAGGACGCTGATCATGTGACCTTCGGAGACACTGACGTAGGGATCGACCAGCACATGCACGTCGACCGACGCCTGCCCTCCGAGACGGCGGGTGCGCAGCATATGGATATCGCGCACCCCGCCGACCGAGTGGATGGTCTGCTTGACCGCCTCGAGCCGCTCGCCCTGCAGACCGGTATCGACCAGCTCGCTGGCCGCCTCCCAACCGAGTTCCCAGGCGATCTTGGCGATCATCAGCGCCACCATCACCGCGGCGATGGCGTCGAGATAGGGCAGCCCGGCCATGGTGCCGGCGATCCCCACCAGCACCACCACCGAGGAGACCGAATCGGAGCGATGGTGCCAGGCGTTGGCACGCAGCAGGTCGGAGCGCACCCGCTTGGCATGGGCCAGGGTCCACCAGTAGAGCCATTCCTTCACCAGGATCGAGGCCAGGGTGGCGCCGAGCGCGATGAGGTCGGGGCGCAGCAGCTCCTCGGGGCTGAACAATCGCTCGACCGCGTCCCAGCCGATGCCGATGGCCACCGCCAGCAGCAGGAAACCGAGCGCGAGGGTGGCAACCGTCTCGTAGCGCGCATGCCCATAGGGATGCTCCTGGTCCGGTCCCTGATGGGCCTGGCGCCCGGCGATCAGCACCAGGACGTCGGAGAGCAGGTCGGAGAGCGAGTGCAGCCCGTCGGCGACCAGCGCCTGCGAATGACCGAGCCAACCAGCGACGATCTTGATCGCCGCCAGCACCAGATTGAGCACGGCCCCGACCACGGCGGTCCGGGTCACGGCCTCGCGACGGGCATCGGCGCTGTGTTGATCGAGGGTCACGACTAGGGGCTTCCGCAGGTTGCGCCGACCGGGTCCGGGCCGACGGCGCTCCAGTATAAGCGACAGCGGCAGGTCGCATCAGCTTCCAGCGGCCAGCTGACAGCCGCCAGCGGGAAGGGATGGCGTTCATGACTCAAGGTTGGCCGATCAGACCAGCGTCCAACCCACGGCCTTCAGCAGGGAGGACAGGTTCGAGTCACCGGGGAGGCCACGCTCTTGCCCCTAGCAGCTAACGGCTAGCCACCGATGGCTGGCGGCTGGCGGCTGATGGCTGGTCGCTGCCCCCGACCAACCCCATTGGCGCGCCAGCGACCCGAACCGATATAATTGCGCGTTTACGTCAACCGCCCCGATCCCAAGGAGCCCGCCTTGACTCTCCAATCCGAGGACCTCTCGACCTTCCAGGGCCTGATCTTCGCGCTCGAACGCTACTGGGCCGATCTCGGGTGCGTCGTCGTCCAACCCTATGACATGGAAGTGGGCGCGGGCACCTTCCACCCCTCCACCTTCCTCCGCTCGATCGGTCCCGAGCCGTGGCGCAGCGCCTATGTGCAGCCCTCGCGTCGCCCCACCGACGGGCGCTATGGCGAGAACCCCAACCGGCTGCAGCACTACTACCAGTTCCAGGTCGCGCTCAAGCCCTCGCCGGAGAACATCCAGGAACTCTATCTCGACTCGCTGCGCCGACTCGGCATCGACCCGCTGGAGCACGACATCCGCTTCGTCGAGGACAACTGGGAATCGCCCACGCTCGGCGCCTGGGGACTCGGCTGGGAGGTCTGGCTCAACGGCATGGAGGTGACCCAGTTCACCTACTTCCAACAGGTCGGTGGACTCGACTGCCGCCCGGTCACCGGCGAGATCACCTACGGGCTCGAGCGCATCGCCATGTACCTGCAGGGCGTCGAGAGCGTCTACGACCTGGTGTGGAGCCGCACCCCGGCGGGCATCGTCACCTATGGCGACGTCTTCCACCAGAACGAGGTCGAGCAGTCGACCTACAACTTCGAGATCGCCGACACCGACGCGCTGTTCGCGCAGTTCGACACCTGCGAGCGGGTCAGCACCCAACTCATCGAGCGCGGACTGCCGCTGCCGGCCTACGAGCAGATGCTCAAGGCCTCGCACACCTTCAACCTGCTCGACGCCCGCGGGGCGATCTCGGTGACCGAGCGCCAGCGCTTCATCCTGCGGGTGCGCACGCTGTCGCGGGCGGTCGCCAAGACCTATTACGAGAGCCGGGAGGCGCTTGGCTTCCCGATGCTGGCACAGTGAGGGAGAGAACATTGGACGCATCCACTGATCTGCTGATCGAGATCGGCACCGAGGAACTCCCCCCGCTGGCGCTGCCGCGCCTGTCGCAGGCCTTCGTCGAGGGCGTGGCGCGCGAGCTGCGCGAGCGCAGCATCGACTTCACCACCATCGAACCCTTCGCCGCACCGCGCCGCCTGGCGATGCTGGTGCGCGGCATCGCCACCCGCCAGCCCGACCAGCAGCAGGTGCGCCGCGGCCCGGCGCTCCGGGCCGCCTTCGACGACAGCGGCGCGCCGACCAAGGCCGCACAGGGCTTCGCCCGCTCCTGCGGCGTCGAGGTCGAGGCGCTGGAGCGCGAGGAGACGCCCAAGGGCACCTGGCTGGTCTATCACTCGACCCTCGCCGGTCGCGCCACCGCCGAGCTGATCCCCGAGATCGTCGAGGCCGCGCTCGCCACCCTGCCGATCCCGCGGCGGATGCGCTGGGGTGCGGGCGAGGCCGAGTTCGTGCGCCCGGTGCACTGGGTCTGCCTGCTGCTCGGTGAGCAGCCGGTCGCCGGCCGGGTGCTCGGCATCGAGGCCGGCACCAGCACCCGCGGTCACCGCTTCCATCACCCCGAGCCGATCGCCCTCGCGCGCGCCGACGACTATGCCGAGCAGCTGCGCACCACCGGCCGGGTCGAGCCCGACTTCGCCCAGCGCCGCGAGCAGGTGCGCGCCGGCGTCACCGCCCTGGCCGAGGCCGAGGGGTTGCGCGCGCGCATCGATCCCGAGCTGCTCGACGAGGTCTGCGCCCTGGTCGAGTGGCCGCAGCCGGTGCTCGGTCGTTTCGAGGAGCGCTTCCTGGAGATCCCCCCGGAGGTGCTGATCGAGACCATGCAGAGCAACCAGAAGTACTTCCCGGTGGAAGACGCCGAGGGTCGTCTGCAGGCCTGCTTCATCACCGTCGCCAACGTCGTCAGCCGCACCCCCGAGAAGGTGCGTGCCGGTAACGAGCGGGTGATCCGGCCGCGCTTCGCCGACGCCGCCTTTTTCTGGGAGCAGGACCTCAAGCAGCCGCTCGAGGCCTTCGCCGGCAAGCTCGAACGGGTGGTGTTCCAGGACAAGCTCGGCACCCTGGCCGAGAAGAGCGCGCGCGTGGCGCGGCTCGGGCGCTCCCTGGCCGCGCCGCTCGGCGGCGACCCGGCACTGATCGAGCGTGCCGCGCGGTTGGCCAAGTGCGACCTGGTCACCAGCATGGTCTACGAGTTCACCAGCCTGCAGGGCACCATGGGCCGCTACTATGCCGAGCGCGCCGGCGAGGACCCCTGCGTCAGCGCCGCCATCGAGCAGCAGTACCTGCCGCGCTTCGCCGGCGACGCCCTGCCCGAAGGGCTGTGCGGCCGCGCCCTGGCGCTCGCCGACCGGCTCGACACCCTGGTCGGCATCTTCGGCATCGGGCTGCGCCCGACCGGCACCAAGGACCCCTACGCGCTGCGACGGGCCTCGATCGCGGTGCTGCGCATCCTCATCGAGACCCCGCTCGACCTCGATCTGGAGGCGCTGCTGGAGCAGGCCGCCGCCGGCTACCCCGAGGGGCTGCTCGGCGCCGAGGTGGTCGGCGAGGTCCGCGACTACATGCTCGAGCGGCTGCGCGGCTACTACGAGGAGCAGGGCGTCGGCGCCGACATCGTCGAGGCGGTGCTCGGCGCCGGCGGCGCCAACCCCTGGGAGCTCGACCGCCGCATCGCCGCGGTCGCGGCCTTCCGCGAACTGCCCCAGGCCGCCTCGCTGGCCGCGGCCAACAAGCGCATCCACAACATCCTGGCGAAGAACGCCGCGGCCGTCGGCGCGGCCGGGGCGATCGACACCGGGTTGCTCGAGGATGCGGCCGAGCAGCGTCTCGCCGAGCGTGTCGCCGCGCTCGGCGAGACGGTCGCGCCACTGGTCGCCAGCCGTGACTATGGCCGCGTGCTCGCCACCCTGGCCGAACTCGGCGGCGACGTCGATGCCTTCTTCGATCAGGTGATGGTGATGGCCGAGGACCCGGCGGTGCGCGCCAACCGCATCCGTCTGCTGCAGTCGCTCGGCGCGCTGTTCATGCAGGTCGCCGACATCTCGCGGCTGCAGCACTGAGCGCCCGACCCGGCATGACCGAACGGCTGGTCATCCTCGACCGCGACGGGGTCGTCAACCACGACTCCGACGCCTATATCAAGTCGGTCGAGGAGTGGCGGCCGATCCCCGGCAGCCTCGAGGCGATGGCCCGGCTCCACCATGCCGGCTGGCGGCTGGCCATCGCCACCAACCAGTCCGGCATCGCCCGCGGGCTGTTCGACCCGAGTACCCTCGACGCCATCCACCAACGGTTGCGCGAGCAACTCGCCGATCATGGCGCCCGTGTCGAGATGATCGCCTTCTGCCCCCACGGCCCGGACCACGGCTGCGACTGTCGCAAACCGCTGCCCGGACTGCTCGAGCAGATCGCCCGACGTCTCGGCGCCGATCTCCGCGGGGTGCCGGTGATCGGCGACTCGCTGCGCGATCTGGAGGCCGCGCGCGCCGTCGGCGCCGCGCCCTGGCTGGTGCGCACCGGCAAGGGCGAGCGCACCCTGGCGGCCTGCGCCGACCATCCGGGGCCCGACCCTCTGGCCGGCGTCCCGATCTTCCCCGACCTCAGCGCGGCGACCGACGCCCTGCTCGCATCCGACACACGCCCATGACCCTGATCCGCTCGCTCCTCTATCAATCCTTCATGTACATCACCATCGTGCTGTACGCCTCGCTGATCCTCGTCACCCCCAGGCAGGTCGGGGCCTGGCTGGCGCGGGGTTGGGCACGGCTCAACCTGCGCGCGCTCGGCTGGATCTGCGGACTGCGCTATCGCATCCAGGGGCTCGAGCACCTGCCCAAGGAGGCGACCATCGTGCTCGCCAAGCATCAATCGACCTGGGAGACCATCGCGCTGCGCGCCATCCTGCCGCTGGAACAGACCTGGGTGCTCAAGCGTGAGCTGATGCGTATCCCCTTCTTCGGCTGGGCGCTCAAGCGCTTCCAGCCGATCGCCATCGACCGCTCGGCCGGACGCCGTGCGGTCGCACAGCTGCTGCGCGAGGGGCTGGCGCTGCTCAAGGCCGGGCGCTGGGTGGTGGTCTTCCCCGAGGGCACCCGAGTGGCCGCCGGCGCACGTCAGCCCTATGCCATCGGCGGTGCGCTGCTGGCCGAGCGCAGCGGTCGACCGGTGATCCCGGTGGCGCACAACGCCGGCGAGTTCTGGGGGCGACGCAGCCTGCACAAGCGCGCCGGCACCATCGACCTGGTGATCGGCCCGCTGATGGAGACCCAGGGACGCAAGGCCGCCGAGATCAATGCCGCGGTCGAGCAGTGGATCGAGGAGACCGTCGAGGCGCTGCCGCGCCCGGTCTCGGGCAAGGCCGGCACGCTGCAACAAGGGTAGGGCGCCGCCGCCCGCGGGAGCGGGAGCGGCGCACATCGGGCCGGGCAGGCCGCCCGGCCCGGAGGCACTCAGTCGAAGCCCGCGGGCGCGGCCTGGTGCCAGTGGGTGAGGTGCTGGTAGCGGTGCGCGACATTGAGCAGCCGCGCCTCGTCGAAGTAGTTGCCGATGAGCTGCAGCCCGACCGGCATGCCCGCGACCGGCTCGACCGGGATCGACATCCCCGGCAGCCCGGCGAGGTTGGTGGCGATGGTGTAGATGTCGTTGAGATACATCGCCACCGGATCGTCCATCTTGTCGCCGAGGGCGAAGGCGGTGCTCGGGGTGGTCGGTCCCATGATCACGTCGACCTCCTCGAAGGCGCGCTTGAAGTCGTCGGCGATGAGCTGACGGATCTTCTGCGCCTTGAGGTAGTAGGCGTCGTAATAGCCGGCCGAGAGCACATAGGTGCCGATCATCACCCGGCGCTGCACCTCGGCGCCGAAGCCCTCGGCACGGCTGCGGGTGTAGAGATCCTCGAGGTCGGCGGGATCGGCGCAGCGGTGTCCGTAACGCACCCCGTCGAAACGGGCGAGGTTCGACGAGCACTCCGCGGGCGCCACCACGTAGTAGACCGGCACCGACAGCGGGCTGTTGGGCAGGCTGATCTCGCGGATCTCGGCACCGAGCTTCTCGTATTCGCGGATCGCCGCCTCGACCGCGGCGCCGACACGCGGGTCGAGCCCCTCGCCGAAGAACTCCTTGGGTAGGCCGATACGCAGACCGCTGATGTCGTTGTCGAGGGCGTCGACATAGTCCGGCACCGGCACGTCGGCGCTGGTCGAGTCGCGCTCGTCGAAACCGGCCATCTCGTCGAGCAGGAAGGCGGCGTCGGCGGCCGAGCGCGCCATCACCCCGGCCTGGTCGAGCGAGGAAGCGAAGGCGATCATCCCCCAGCGCGAGCAGCGCCCGTAGGTCGGCTTGATGCCGGTGATGCCGCACAGCGCCGCCGGCTGACGGATCGAGCCGCCGGTATCGGTGCCGGTGGCCGCCGCGCACAGACGCGCGGCCACCGCCGCGGCCGAGCCGCCGGAGGAGCCGCCCGGCACCCGCGAGGTGTCCCAGGGGTTGGCGACGGGGCCGTAGTAGCTGGTCTCGTTGCTCGAGCCCATGGCGAACTCGTCCATGTTGGTCTTGCCGAGCATCACCGCGCCGGCGCCACCCAGACGCTCGACCACGGTCGCGTCATAGGGAGCGACGAAGTTGTCGAGCATGCGCGAGGCGCAGCTGGTGCGCACCCCCTTGGTGCAGAAGATGTCCTTGTGCGCGATCGGGATGCCGGTGAGCGGGCCGGCCTGGTCACGGGCGAGCGCCTCGTCGGCGCGCGCGGCGGCGGCGAGCGCGGCCTCGGCATCGACGGTGATGAAGCTGTTGAGCTGGGGATCGAGCCGCGCGATGCGATCGAGATAGTGACGGGTCAGCTCGGTGCTGGAGTATTTGCGCAGCCGCAGATCGGCGGCCAGCTCTGCGATCGACTTGTTCTGCATTATTCGATGACCTTCGGAACCAGATAGAGCCCGCCCTCGCTCAGCGGCGCGCCGGCTTGGTACTCGGCGCGGCGGTCCGGCTCGGTGGCCTGATCGGGCCGCAGCCGTTGGGCCATGTGCAGCGGGTGCGCCATCGGCTCGACGTCGTCGGTGTTCACCGAGTCCATCTGGGCCACGAGATCGAGAATATTGGAGAGTTCGGCGGCATAGCGCTCGGTCTGATCCGGGCTGATCGCCAGGCGCGCGAGGTGCGCGATCTTTTCGACGTCGGAACGATCCAGTGACATGTCCGTCCTGCTGGGCCTACAAAAATGGGGAGTCAAAATAGCATAGCGGCCATGGACGGTGGAACCGGCCGCCAGCGACCAGCGACCAGCGACCAGCGACCAGCGACCAGCGACCAGCGACCAGCGACCAGCGGATTGAACCGCAAAGCCGCGAAGCACGTGAAGTGCATGGTGTGTGATGTCGGCGTGAGACCACAGGCGGCACAGGTCCGCACCCACTGGCGGCTGATCGCTGGCGGCTGGCGGCTTATTCCCTGCACGCGAAGTGCATGGTGTGCGATGTCGGCGTGAGGCCACAGGCGGCGCGGGTCCGCACCCACTGGCGGCTGATCGCTGGCGGCTGGCGGCTTATTCCCTGCACGCGAAGTGCATGGTGTGTGATGTCGGCGTGAGGCCACAGGCGGC